>CAMDJN010000015.1 GCA_945900795.1 Rickettsia typhi
GTTAGAAAAGATATTGCAAAAAAAGTTGAGGGACACTTCTAAGAAACCGTCCTAAGGGAATCTCTAAAATCTATCAAAATCGCTTCCGTAGCTCAGGGGATAGAGCAGTGGTTTCCTAAACCATGTGCGCATGTTCGAGTCATGCCGGAAGCACCAAACAACAATCGCGATGACAGTTTTAATTTTTCTAATTCCTATCGCTCTGAGTCTCAGCTTACTTGGAATTTTGTGTTTTTTATGGAGTCTCAAAGCGAAGCAATATGAGGATTTGGGAGGGTCAGCTAGCAGAATATTATTCGACGATACTCCGTAACTAAATAAATTTGCAAAATTATGAATCTATCAAGATTGCCAAAGTTATGTTTATTTATATTTGCGCTCTCTTCCTGCGTATTAAAAAATAATGAACCTCCGCAAATCAGAATAGTTGGCATCAATGGTAAACCTGGCAATGTTGTAACCAGAACACCAGATCTCAACTCTCAGGCCATGCTAATTCAGGGGAATGCCTCTAGTAAAAAAAATCAAACACCGGCTCAAGATAAACCAAATTCTAGCGCTACAACACAAGCTATATCAGCTAGCAATGGTCAAAATCATGCCAAAGACAATGTTGTCGACGATCGCTTGCAAGCATCACAAAAATTTGGTTCCGCATCTTCTGATATAATTCAAAAAACCTTCCAAACCTCACCAGGCAAAGCTCCAAACCAATATGATCCCACACCTGACAATGACCAAGATTTTGCTCAGGATAATAAAACAGCTGCGCTAGGAACTCCGGAAGCCAGTAAAAAAAATACAATCGAATATGATCTATCCACGTCTGAATCAGGAGATGAGAGCGCGGCAGAGGTAGCAGTTCCATCGGCAGCGCCACCGGTAGTAACAGCAGAAAAAATCAAACAACCCAAAGAAAGAAAAACCGAAACCAAACAACAAAAAAGAAAGGCGGGATATTACGTTCAAGTCGGTTCATTTTCCGATTTAAGCAACGCTAAAAAACTTTCCAAATCAATGCAAAAATTCAACAAAAACAGCAATGTTGAAACAAGCAGTGGGGACCACATAATTCATCGCGTTTTACTCGGACCATTCAAAGATAAACAGGATGCAAGGGCAATGATTACAAAGGTCGGTAAGTCAGGTCAAGACGCCATTCTAGTTAAGTAGTATATCATTCGATGAAGAAGATTATTTTTTCAATACACCCAACAAGCTTAGCCTCCTCAATCGCGTTAGGTATCTCAATCTTTTTTACGCTTTCTTGTTCCAGCATTCCGGAATCAAACAAGGCATTTGAAAAACAATATGGCGATGAGATCAAACAAATCAAAAAGGAAAGGCTCGCTCCAAAAGGAGAGCAAGAATCGGTGTTTAATTCAAATCCACCAAGCCAGGCCGAGATAGATAGCGCCAATCCCCGCTTCGCAGCGGAAGTAAATTCCTATGTTGAAGTAAACCAATTTGGGAATGTTGTGCAGAGAGAAACTCTTCCTAACGCTCAATCATTCGAAATGGGTCAAGCAGCTTTTGCCTCTGGAGCATTACCTCCAGACATGTTTTGCGTTACCTACAACACCGATATTTATCCGGGTTTTTATAAATCAGGAGAGGAGTTTGATGAAATTAAAATTCCATCCGAAGATGCTTATGGGATTGGAGGAACTATGTCCGCCAAAACTTACACATTGGTGGGAAATTCCGCTCTGCAAAAAAATATCGACTTAGTTAATGCCGACAGAACGAAACGGGATATAAAAATCAGTAATATTTTAATTACTGAATTGAGAGATATGAATCGAAAAAAGAGATTGATGAAAGAATTAAATAACGATGAAGAATTAGCAAAAAAACTGCAAGAACCTGAAGAGAAAAAAGAGAAATCAAATTTAGCAGCAAATATTACAAAAATTACGAATAACGTAAAGGTTACGTTAAAAAAAGTTGTGAGTTCGAATGCTGAATAAGAACTGGAGACTGTTGCAAATATTGATCCAACTCCTGTTATTTACTTCACTAACTATTCTTCTCGTTATCAATCCGGCTCAAGCTGAAGAGGGACAGGCACCCACCTCACTCGCAACAGAATTGCAAGAATCAAATTTTTATTTCCTAATCGACGCCGATACCAAAGAAATTCTTCTGTCAAAGAATGGAGATGAGCGCATGGCTCCCTCATCAATGACAAAATTGATGACAGCTTATGTTGTCTTCGACCTTATTGCAAAAGGCCGCATTAACTTCGATAGTCAATGTCTCATTGGAAAAGATGCTTGGAGAAAATATGGTTCAAGCATGTTTTTAAATTATGGCGACGTAGTCTCGATTGAAGATTTGGTAAAAGGTTTATTAGTTGCATCCGGAAATGATGCAGCAATTGCATTGGCGGAAACCACTGCCGGAGGCTTTGAGAGTTTCGTCGATTTGATGAATATTAAAGCCAAAGAATTCGGCATGAAAAACAGCCATTTCAAAAATCCTCACGGGCTCAATGAAGATGGCCACTACATGAGCTCTCGCGATCTTGCAACCCTGGCAATAAGACTTTACAAAGACTTTCCGGAGCACATGCATTACATTGGCATGCCGGAATTTACTTATCGCCATATTAAACAAGCGAATCGCAATCCTTTAATTAAAGGAAATTACGATGGTGTAGTTGGCGGCAAAACCGGCCATACTACGCAGGGAGGATTTGGACTTGTTGGTATCGTTCGCAGAGATCATCGCTTCTTGATTGCAGTTGTTAACAAGGCAAAAAATCCAAAACAGCGCGCTACACTTGCAACGGCGTTACTCGATTACGGATTTGAGAATTACAAAAAAATTGTCCTTTTTGAATCTGGACATCGTATCGCAAATTTAAAAACCTGGCTCGGAAGAAGTCCCACAATTGGGGTTGCAACGAATCAACAAGTCGCGTTCAACATTCCGCGCAGCAAACCAACAAATGCCATCAAAGTTAGTATTAAATATGAGGAACCGCTCTACACGCCGATTGTAAAAGGTGCGAAGGTCGGCACATTGATCGTCAAAATTGATGGCTACAAAGATTTTGAATATTCACTTTTTGCCAATGAAACCGTTGAAAAGGTCGGTTACATAAGAAGAATAAAGCGTATCCTACGCTACAAACTGGCACATTTCCTATAGCCGCGGGCTGCCACACCCCCACAGTTAAATCAGATCCAGTATATCCAGCAACATGCACAAACCATCGCAAACCACTAAGATTTCTACAAAACCAAAACCTATTGCAGATAAGACAACTTACTCGGCACTCAGCCGCGAGGCTTTCCGCAGATATTGCCTTATCCCAATAAAAATCTTACGTGTCGCAATCCTTGATACCATAAGGCATGATGGTGTTGAACACGCGGGATATCTGGCATTTCTAAGCATCCTATCCCTCTTTCCATTTTTGATTTTACTAGTTTCAATCATCGGCTTTATAGGCGCTTCTGAAATGGGAATTGAAGTGATTCATACTATTCTTGCTGCCGCCCCGAAGGACGTTGCTGAAGCCTTGGCGCCACGTATTGATGAAATAATTTCTGGCCCACCACAAACTTTTCTAACCATCGCTATCATAGGCGTGATCTGGACGGCTTCATCTTCCGTTGAAGGCTATCGCACCATACTTAACAGAGCTTACCGTGTTGCATTCCCTCCACCTTATGTCTGGCGCCGCCTGGTCAGTATTTTAGAATTCTTTGTCATCACATTCTTAATCACGATCGGAATCATTACCTTTGTTGTTGTTCCAAATTTTTTACAAGGAATTGAGGAGAGATTTTTTTTAAAATTTCACATCGATTATGACATTTTCTATTTCAGGCAATTAGCAACTTTTTGCCTTCTTACTTGCTCCACCTCACTGCTCTACTACGCCTTACCAAATGCAAAACAAAAAATCACCCAAACCGTTCCTGGGTCATTACTGGCAGTGATTCTTTGGGCAACGTTAGAAAAAGGGTTTTCATTTTACCTTGAACATTTTCACCAATTTAATTTCGTTTACGGCTCTCTTGCAGGAGTGATAGTTTCGCTAATGTTTTTCTATTTGATAAGCTTGATTTTTATCATCGGAGCAGAATTCAACTATCACTTTCATCGCGTTTATCAGATTTTTTTGAAAGAAAAAAAACGATGATTCAAATCCCATGATTCAAGTCCCCTTCTGGCCAAATCCAAGTAATTATCACGAAATTGAGCTTGGCCTATCCAGAGTTTTAGAATTACTCAAAAGACTCAACGATCCTCATCTAAAAATTCCCCCAACAATACATATCGCGGGCACAAACGGCAAGGGCTCGACCTTATCTTTTACCAGATCAATCCTTGAAGAGCTCGACTTAAAAGTTCATCTCTACACCTCTCCTCATTTAGCGTATTTTAACGAAAGAATTCTACTTTCTGGAGAAAGAATTACCGATGATTTTTTAGCTGAATGTTTGACTGAATGCAAAAAAGCGGCAGAAAAATTTCCAACAATTCCAGTAACTTTTTTTGAAGGAATTACTGTTGCAGCATTTTTGGCCTTTAGTCGCATACCAGCAGATATTCTGTTACTTGAAACTGGGATGGGTGGAAGGCTTGATGCAACAAACGTTTTACCAAAAGTTTTATCCTCGATAATCACTCCAATAGCTTTCGATCATACGGATTTTCTTGGAAAAACTTTGACAAAAATTGCTTTTGAAAAGGCTGGAATTATCAAAAAAAACTGTCCGGTAATTATAGGAAAACAAAAATCACAAGCGCTTTACGTCTTAGAAAATCAGGCCTTGGTGTCTGGTTCTGAGGTAAAAATATTTGGTAGGGATTGGAAGATAAAAAAACAAAAATCCGGTTTTATTTTTACTGGATTTGATCAGGAAATTCACTGCCAAAATCCTTCTCTTTTAGGGGATCATCAAATCGAAAATGCCTCTGTTGCAATTGCCTGTCTGCTTACGCAAAAGCATTTTAAAATAGACTTCTTTCAAAATCATCTTTTGGCCGCAAAGAAAAAGCGGAGCCACGGCGTACTCAATAATGGATCTGAGTTAAAAAAAGATCGCATTAATGCAGCCATTTCCAAAAGCTTTTGGCCAGCTCGTTTACAAAAAATTATCTCAGGAAAATTTGTCAAAGATCTGCCACAAAATTGCGATCTTTATCTGGATGGGAGTCACAATTTACAGGGCGCTATGACAGTAAAAAAATTTCTTAAGAAACAAACGGATAGAAAAATTTTTGTGATTTTCTCGATGCTGAACGATAAAGATTGTGAGGGGTTTTTAAAGATTATCTCTACAGAAATTGATCAATTAGTTTCGATCCCAATTCCTGATGAATCGCGGTCGCGCAACTCTGAAGAAATAACTCAGATAGCTAAAAAAGTGGGAATAAGTTCAATTCCATGTACCGATCTTAATGAAGCTCTACAACTTGTCAGAAAGCAACTCGATGGTCGAGAAAAGAATTTAATTCTAGTATGCGGATCTCTCTATCTAGCCGGACATTTTTTACGCTCAACGTGAAAGCTTCAACCCTCTTAGTCCCTCTAAAAAATTCCCATCATCCAGAATCTGCTGTAAGAGTGAGGCAATAGTTCTATTGATATTATTCTCATTCGTTGATGCCAACGGATAACCCCCGTAATGGTCTATTTCCAATATCGCGCTATAAAGTTCACCATGCTTTTTTGCTCCATGATTATCTTTAATCACAACCTCCGCCTCACATTTTATAACCGACGCAGTGCTCAACAAACCCCACTTTGTGTTATAGGTCAAAGACAGGATATTCACATAAACGATCCTATCACTACCGGTTGGAAAACCGTCTTTCCTGATCGCGGTACTAAGTTCATTTTGGAAAATTTGCTTTAGATCTTGATAACCGCTGATAACTCCGCCCCATATCCCACCCCTTCTTCCTATGAAAGACTGATTAAGTCTCTGATCCGTGACAACAACCTTTACACCATTCTTGCTTTGCGCATCTATCGCCCTGAAGTAAACACGCGGATGAAATGTAACGACTTGTGAGAATCTATTCTGGCAAGAGGTTGTTACGATTAACAGAGTCGCTAACAGTAAAACCTTTTTCACAAATACGCTACACATCAAGATTTACTACTTTTAACGCATTTTCTTGAATAAATTCACGCCTAGGCTCAACAACATTTCCCATCAAAATCGAAAAGGTTTGATCTGCCTCATCATACTGATCAACTCTGACTTGAAGTAGAGTTCTATTGGCAGGATCAAGTGTAGTTTCCCAAAGCTGTTCGGCGTTCATTTCTCCCAAACCTTTGAAACGCTGGGTTGCAACTCCTTTCTTTCCAACTTCCAAAATCAAATTCATCAGAGCAAGTGGCTTATATGCAATCTGAACCTCATCATTACGAATAAATTTTATTTCTGATTCAAAATCAGCGGCAATTTGGTCTGTCACTTGCGCTAGAATTGCAGATTCAGGCAAATCAAAATATGACCTTTTGACCAAATAAGAAGTTTTTACACCACGAGTTTCTTTAATAATTTCAATATCATCAGATTCTTTAATATCAGCCTTCCAGACTGAATCTTCATCAGAAGTATGTTGAAAGATTTTATCAATTTTTGTGATTAATGCTTTAGACTTAGTTTGGTTTTTTACCCAAGCTTTATCGAAGGCGCCAGCCAGTGCTAAATTTTCTGCAATATCAGATGGGATAAAGCGTGAGAGACTGTGAATGAGATGAGAAAATTTTCCTAATTTAGCTACAAAATCGTGCAAATCGGCACCAGATCTGTCTCCAGCCTTTGATTTCAAAATTGCATTATTGAGAGCATTATCGATCACATAGACTTGCAATGCTTGTTCATTCTTCAGGTAAACTTCACTACTACCTTTTTTAACTTTGTAGAGTGGTGGCTGAGCAATGTAGAGATAGCCGTACTCGATAAGCTTAGGCATATGACGAAAGAAGAAGGTAAGAAGAAGCGTACGAATATGCGAACCATCAACGTCGGCATCGGCCATGATAATGATTTTATGGTAACGAATTTTAGTTGGATCGAAATCTTCTGATCCAATACCAGTACCAAGCGCAGTGATCATTGTGCCGATTTCAACTGAGGATAGCATTTTGTCAAAACGCGCTCTTTCCACATTTAGAATCTTACCACGAATCGGCAAGATTGCCTGATACCTACGGTTTCGTCCACTCTTCGCAGAGCCGCCAGCAGAGTTTCCTTCAACAATAAAAATTTCGCTCAAAGCGGGATCTTTTTCTTGGCAATCCGCTAATTTTCCCGGAAGATTAGAAACCTCTAATACCGATTTTCTACGGGTTAATTCTCGTGCCTTTCGCGCAGCTTCTCTTGCTTGCGCAGCCTCTACCGCCTTTCCAACAATTACCCTAGCATCAGATGGATGCTCTTCAAACCATTGCGCCAACTTATCATTTACCCAAGATTCAACATGGGTTCTGACTTCGCTTGAGACAAGCTTATCTTTAGTTTGAGAAGAAAATTTCGGATCAGGAACTTTAACTGAAACTACACAAGTCAAACCTTCACGAACATCTTCACCGCTCAAAACGATTTTTTCTTTTTTAAAAAGTTTGTTGTTAGCAGCATAATTGTTGATAGTGCGCGTAAGTGAGGAGCGCAGTCCGGCAAGGTGCGTACCACCATCACGCTGACGAATATTGTTGGTAAAGCAGAGAATATTTTCATGATAGGAATCATTCCACTGCAAAGCTATCTCAGCACTAACGCCGCTCTGCTTATCCGCCGCGACAAGACTAATCGCCTGATGGGAAGGATTTTTACTCTTATCAAGATATTTTACATAAGCCTCGATGCCACCCGCATACAATAGAACTGACTCTTTCGGTTCTTCCTCACGCAAATCTTTCAGAATGATTTTGACGCCAGAATTCAGGAAAGAAAGTTCACGAAGCCTTTGTTCGAGAGTAACGAAACTGAATTCAAGAACATTGGCAAAAGTCTGGTTAGATGGATGGAAAGTAACTTGCGTACCCTTTTTACCACTTGCATCACCAACAATTTTTAGGGGCGCAACCGCATCACCATTGGCAAAACGCATGTAATGCTCTTTTCCATCACGCCAAATTGTAAGATCCAGCCAATCAGAAAGCGCATTGACAACTGACACACCTACACCATGCAAACCACCAGAAACTTTGTAGGAATTCTGATCGAATTTTCCACCAGCATGAAGTTGCGTCATAATAACTTCAGCAGCAGAGATACCCTCTTCCTTATGAATGTCGGTTGGAATGCCGCGCCCATTATCTTTAACCGTAACTGACCCATCAAGATTCAATGTCACCAACACCTCATCACAATGCCCAGCAAGCGCTTCATCAATAGCATTATCAACCACTTCGTAAACCATGTGATGCAAACCGCTTCCATCATCCGTATCTCCAATATACATCCCGGGACGCTTCCTAACCGCTTCTAACCCCCTTAAAACTTTAATCGAATCTGAACTATATTCGTTGTTATTGACCTCGTTAGGATTATTCACGATAGGAAAATTATCTTCTTGTTCAGTCATGATTTTGGTTGGAATTTATGATTTTTGATAGCCGCACAAGCCTTGATAAGGCCTAGCTTCAGAGTAGATTAGGACAGTAAAAATTCAATCTTAAAAGAGAAGAAGAATCTGCTTAGAACCTGCCATGGCGGCCTGCCCTGAGTACGCAATGACGGATTTTGGAGAAAAAGAAGTCAAACCCTATGTCAGAAAGTAATTATTTTCTAAATCCTTTAAAAAATTATCAACCCAACCAGAGCCGTCCCCAGTTTTGTATTCTTTTACTTTACAGGTTTTTTTGTGAACCACCACTACGGCACAACTTAACTCTACGACCCCTCTTTATGCTTTAGACCTGTTGCGCATTAGAAACCAATACAATAAACCCCACCCCAACAACTCAACCCAATAACAAACACAGCAACGCTATGAACATAAACGCAGCCCTAAAAAACATTAGATTGTGTAAGGCTGTTACAGGAATGACAGTGATGGAGATAGAATCATTGCTACCAACATTCGAGAAGTTATTGCGAGAAAAATCGGTTAAGACACTTACAAACCAAAAGAGACAGAGAAAAATTGGAGGTGGTAAAACTGGTGTTATGAAGTCAGATTTACACAAATTATTCTTCATATTATTTTACCTAAAATGCTATCCGACCTTTGATTTAGCTGGGTTTGTTTACTCTGTTGATCGCAGTAGGACTTGCAGATGGGCACAAACACTGCTTCCACTTTTAGAAAAAACCCTCGGACGCAATCTGGTATTACCAGAAAGGCAGGTAACAACATTGGATGAGTTATTTAAACATTTCCCAGAAACTAAGGAATTATTTATTGATGGAACCGAGAGAAGAGTTCAAAGGCCAAAAGACTCTAAAAAACAAAAGAAACTCTATTCTGGTAAAAAAAAATTCCATAGTAGGAAAAATCTCATAATTTCAAATGAGAGAAAAGAGGTTCTCTATCTCTCCCCGACTACATCTGGCAAGACTCACGACTTCAAGATCGCTCTAACTGAATCTATCCCCAAAATACTTCCAGAAAATATCCCAACCAATCTTGACACTGGATTCCAGGGTATCCGCGACCATGTAAAAAATCCGAGTATGATTTTTATGCCACAAAAAAAGCCAAGAAACGGCGAATTAACCTCTGACCAAAAAGAAACCAATCACATCATTTCTTCAATCAGAGTAAGGGTTGAGCACACAATCTCTGGCATCAAAAGAATGAACTGCCTTGTCCATATTTACCGAAATCGCAAAGGCCAAGATGACTCTTACATCAACGCTAGCGCTGGTTTGTGGAACTATCATCAGAGGATGAGGGGTTAATGATTTGGAGTGGAAAAGGATGGATGGAATTTTTATTAACTATTTTTTAAAGGGTACTAATGCGCAACTCGTCTTTTGTTTTATCATCCTCTAGCAAGCAAAAATCAAATTTATTTTATAGCCAAGTAGCTTGGCTCGACAAATAAAATTCAGGTAAGTTTTTGCTGCCAACGTAGTTTCAAAAGCAAAATCCTTTCCTTCTCTTAAAAGAAACTCCAGGCGATTTAGCATTAACCTACCGGCATCAATTGCTGATCTATTTGGATTTTCCGGAGATAGGATTTTCGCAATTTCGTCCGCGTTCACGAATTCATTACTTTGCAAAAAATCTGGAAGAAGAGTGATCCTGGCGTGCGATGTTTTTCCTACACCATTTGGACCCGCGATAATGTGAATCTGCCTACTTCCCAACCCGTCTGCCTCCTTTAGTTTTTTCATCACCTCGTATCAGACACTCATCCAAAGCCTCTCTCACGTGCTTAATTGGCTTAATTTCGATTTGATCTAAAACTTCTTTCGGAATTTCTTCTATATCCTTCCTGTTAGCCTCAGGAATAAGGACAGTCTTAATTCCGCCACGCAGAGCAGCAAGTAGTTTTTCTTTGAGCCCACCAATTTCGAGAACCTTGCCAGTCAAAGTAATTTCACCAGTCATGGCAATTTCTTTCCTGATTGGAAAATCTCCAAGAATCGACACCAGAGAAACGCAAATCGCCACACCCGCTGATGGCCCGTCTTTTGGCGTTGCCCCCTCAGGAACGTGAAGGTGGAAATCGTATTTGTTAAATTTTTTGGAATCGATCTTTAGCTCCGAAGCAATAGATCTGGCATAGCTCAATGCCGCATGCGCCGACTCTTTCATGACATCGCCAAGCTGTCCTGTAATTTGGATTTTTCCTACACCATCAAATTTCAGAGCCTCAATATCAAGAAGATCTCCACCATATTCTGTGTAGGCCAGTCCGGTTGTAACTCCAATCAAATCTTGCTCTTTCGCAATTCCGTAATGACGTTTTTTGACACCGGAATATTTATGCAAATTCTTCTCGCTGATATGCAGTGATTTAAGATTTTTTAAAATGATTTCTTTCGTTGCTTTGCGCGCCAAATTGGCAATTTCACGATTTAGATTTCTCACTCCGGCTTCGAAAGTATAGTTACGAATCAGTATTAAAACTGCCTCATCATCAATTGAAAATTCTGCTTTGCTTAAACCATTTTCTACCAGCTGGTCTTTTATCAGGTGCTCCTTTGCAATATGAAGTTTTTCATTTTCGGTGTAACCTGACAATTTGATAATTTCCATCCTATCACGAAGCGGAGCAGGAATCGTATTCAAGCTATTGGCCGTAGCAACAAACATGACTTTTGAGAGGTCGTAATCAACCTCCAGATAATGATCAGAAAAAGAAGAATTCTGCTCAGGATCAAGCACTTCAAGCATCGCAGATGAAGGATCTCCACGAAAATCATGTGACATCTTGTCGATCTCATCAAGCAACATCAGCGGGTTAATGGTATGAACTTTACGCATCGATTGAATAATACGTCCCGGCATTGAGCCAATATAGGTTCTGCGATGCCCACGTATTTCAGACTCATCACGAACTCCGCCCAAAGAAACTTTAACATATTTGCGCCCAACCGCCTCAGCAATTGATTTGGCAAGGGAAGTTTTCCCGACACCTGGAGCACCAACCAAGCAAAGAATCGGACCTTTGGCATCTTTGGTTTTTATTTGAACAGCAATAAATTCAATGATACGGTCCTTAACTTTCTCCAGGCCGTAATGATGTTTATCGAGGATTTTTTTTGCCTTATCCAGACTGGTTGTAGATTTAGTCTTGTCTGACCATGGAAGCGAACAAATCCAGTCCAGATAGTTGCGGACAACGCCAGATTCAGAAGAATACGGATTCATCTTTTCCATTTTGCTCAGCTCCGTATCGCACTTCTTTTTTACTTCTATCGGAAGCTTTAATTTAGCAAGTTTATCCTCTATTTCTTTGATTTCAGCCTTCTCATCGTGACCGAGTTCTTTTTTAATATTCTTAAGCTGCTCGTTTAGATAAATCTCCTTCTGACTTTTGATGAATTTTTCTTGCACTGATTTGTTGATGCGATCTTCCGCCTGCGCTATCTCAATTTCAAGTCTCGTAATCTTTAAAATTCTACGAAGCCTTTTGATTGCATTATCCTCATCGAGGATTTCCTGCTTACTTGCAATTGAGCTACCAACATAGGTTGCGATTGGGTAGATACTATCGATTGGTGAACTAAATTTGCTGATGGAGGAGAGAATCTCTGGAGTGATACGTCTGTTATATTCTGCATATTTGCTAAAACTATCGATGCAGGATTTTATTAAACCGACGACTTCCTGTCTGTCAGAATCTATCTTTGTCAACTCATCAACGAGTACCGCTACCTCACAAGAAAAAAATTTATCAGACGGTATTACTTTGAGCAATCTTGCTCTAGTCAGACCCTGTATGATAACTTTTAACGTGCCTTCTGGAGTACGAATGGCGTCGATAATTTGGCATATAGTGCCGGTTTTGTTAATACTCTTTTCATCAAATTCATCCACATCATGATTGACTTGCGTAACGGCAAATATCGGAAAATTATGCAGGCGCGCTTCTTCGATGCCGTTGATAGATTTTTCTCTTCCGACCAAAATCGTGGTAGTCATTTTTGGAAAAACCACCGTATCCCTTAGTGGCAAAGCAAAGAAAACTTTGGGAGTAGTTACTTGCTCTGGAGAGGGGCTTTGCGCTGCTGGATTCTCAGTCATTGGGTTAAATTCTAACCGGCATTACAACGAAGACAGCCGTCATGCCACTTGCTTCAATTAAAATCGGGGAATTTCCGTCTTTAAAACGCATCATGAATTCTTCCTTGTCAATCTGCCCTATGATATCAAGCAGGTAGCGCGAATTGAAACCAGCCTCAATATTCGGACCAACGTAACTGACATCCATTTCTTCATAGGCAAAACTCCCATCATTGGCACTGACCTGTAACTGTATTTTACCATTTTCAACCGTCAATTTCATCGATCTGTGCTTATCCGTTGCAATCGTTGAAACACGATCAACTGCATCGAAAAAAATCTTCTTATTGATCGTTACTAGCTGATCATTATTTTGTGGCAGAACCCTGTCATAATCAGGAAAATCACCATCTATCAGTTTTGAAATAATGGTAATTTGTTCAGCAACGATTTTGATTTTAACACGAGATACTGAGATTTTTATTTTCTTCGATCCATCGATAATACGACGAATTTCTGCAACAGATTTTTTTGGCAAAATTACTCCGAAGGAAGATTTTAAACTCGTAGAAACAAAGAAAGATAAAGCCATCCTATGTCCATCAGTTGCAACAGTACGCAACTCAAATCCGGAATCTTTTTCCAGAGATTGCAGGTAAAGACCATTGAGGTAATAGCGAGTTTCATCGTTTGAAATAGCGAAGCGCGTCTTATCAATCATCTGACGCAAAACATCCGCATCAATCTCCACTTCCTCACCAAGCTCTCCCTCTGAAAGGCACGGGAATTCAGAAGCCTCAATGCATGGCAGTGTATATTTCGACTTACCGTATTTGATTTGCAAAGTCGAAGCATTCTCTTGCGAAATCATGATATCAGAACCATCAGGAATTTTTCTGATAATATCGAAAAACATTTGGGATGGAACGGTCGTAGTTCCCCCCCTCTTCATATCAACTTCAGCAATTGCGGTAACGAGAATATCCATGTCTGTGGCCGAAAGGATGATCTCATCCGTTCCGTTCACATTTTTCTTTGCATCGATTTTGATATTCTGCAAAATCGGAATGGTATTCTTCTTCTCAACCGCGCCATTAACGCTTGCGACCGCCTTAAGTAAAATCTGTTTTTTAACTTCGAACTGCATTTGGTTTGACATTATTTCGTTAAAAATCCTTCCTCACAGCAAGCGAGAAGATATCTGATTTTGTTTTATATTTGGCTGAAAGAGTGCCATTTGCATCACTCAAATCAACCTTTGCTGCTCTAAAGAATTGATGGATATAGGAAGCATCAAGTGTTAAATTTTCTTTGAATTTATGACTAAATCCAAAACTTAGCCAAACCCTGTCTCCGGTTGGGAGACGCGGCTCTCTAGTTGAAGTTGCAGTAGCATCTTTCTCATAAGCAGCACCAGTTCTGACCAGGGATTTGCTATTCAAAACAAAATTCCCACCAATGGAATAAAGAAAAGAATCGTGCCAATTAAAAGTCGTCCTATCTTCTGCAATGCTTGAATTCGGAGTATTGTGATTTTTAACTGTTAAGTTTTGCAATCTCGACCAGCGAGTCCAAGTAACGTCTGAAACTAATTCGACTCTCTTTGTTGGATTAAATGCCAGACCCGTTGTGACAGATTCCGGAGTTGTTGTTTTGGCATCAAATTCATATGAGTTAGAAAGCGGCGAACCTAGCCCTTGTATGGTTGTAATGCCTTTGATCTTATAATCTATTTTTGATTTGTAACCGATACCGAATTTGGTATATTCGTTAATTTTGTAGGATCCGCCAAAATTGTAACCATATCCCACATCCTCTCCGCTGGTTTTACCAAACCCATCAGCACCTCCGGTAAAGATCGCTTTCGTTAAAAGCATTTTTGTATATTGGATTTGAACCCCAAAACCGACGGCTAAATCTTCGTTTATTTTGCGAGAAATTGAAGGATTAACATTCGCGGTAGTGATAGAACTTTCTATGCCACGATATCTTCCAACCCAATTACTGTCATATTTCGTAGCCAATCCGAATGGTGACGTTATGGCTAAATTCAGACTAGTTTTTTTATCAATCGGAGAGGTGAGGTAAATGGCGGGAATAGTTGCATCAGCACCAGCATCTTTAATTTCTTTTCCTGAAATAGATCCTCCAGAATTGGTTCCGGACACATTATCTGCATCTACGTTGATACGAAGATGACTCATGGAAGCAACAAATTGACTGTTCTCTGAACCCGCTGTAAGAGATGGGTTAAAGAAAATATCACTAACATCATGCACGCCGGTTGCGGAGCCAGCATAAGAATTACCGAGCCCAGATGTTGAATAAAGATTGGTTGAATAACCACCAGCAATAGCCGAAGTGCTACAAAAAATAGCAATGCAGAAAAACAAACAAAGCGTCAGTAGCAATGTATTCTTTTGTCTCATAGTTACTTGGATTTGGCTAGAAATATGGCGTGGTAGGATGGGTAGGATTCTTAAGGGAACCTCTAAAAATTGCTTTTTTTGTAAATTTTGTCGTTACCAAATTTTCTCACGAGCACTTGATAGCATATCGGCATGAAAATTTGTTGCCTAAAAATTTCTAAAAAAAATCTAATTTTTAGAGGTTCCCTTAAACCACATATCGCATATGGAGCGGGCGAAGGGAATCGAACCCTCGACACCAACCTTGGCAAGGTTGTACTCTACCGCTGAGCTACGCCCGCTAGCGAAATAGCTGCTGCCGAAGGTAAAAATTGAAGAAGTAATTTGCAACCCGCAAAATTTGTAGCTCTTAACTATTTTGCAGAAGAGTTGCCTAATGGCTGGGAGCTTGATGGTAAAACTGGTGCCGGAGATTTTTTTAATCACGATGACTTGAAAGATAAACAAATAGGTTGGTTTATTGGTTGGATTCAAAAGGAGGGTCGCGCCGTCGCGTTTGCTAGGGAACCTCTAAAGAAGATGTTCACAAAAAATTAATGGAGTTACTCAAGGTTACCAAAAAATGATGCAAATTATACAAAATGAAAAGGCGAAAAAATTAGCCGCAGATTATCAACAGCAGAAAATGGACTTTTTGGATAATTTACAGCCTGATGATTTTAGAAATGGAGGAAGTTTTAACCAGGCAGAGACAATTATTGATGAGCTAAATAAGGCGACATACCGCGCTGCGATTAATAAAGAAAATCCGGCAGAGTTTATTAAAAAAGCAGTGACACATCTTTTCCGCGAAGATTCTCCTGCCGCAACAAGGGCAATCAATCTTTCAAACGTTTATCTCGAAATGAAATTTAAGGATTCTTAGAGCCTATTTGGGATCTTGCAGATATGGCGCCATTCGCATTACGAATCATCACCATCCCAAATATCGCCGAGAAAAATGATCCGAATAGCACACCAATTTTTGCCGCATCAAAAGCAATTTGATCATTTGGAAATGCTAAGACTCCGATGAATAAACCCATGGTAAAACCTACGCCGGTCAGGATTGTTATGCCATAGAATTCCTTCCACGTTGCTGTACCACAACCACTTCTCGGTAAATGCGTTATACCAGATTTTACCGCTACAAAAGAGAAAATCATTACACCAATTTGTTTACCAAAAAATAATCCAAGAATTACTCCCAACGTGATCGGATGTAAAAACGTTTCCAGTGAAAAGTTCTCGATTCTAACTCCAGCATTAGCAAAGGCGAAGACGGGAAGTATCAGAAAATTAACACTTGGCGAGATCTTTCGAATCAAAGTTTCCAATGGTTTTTTCTTACCAGTATTCAAAGGGATGAACATGGCCAACACTACGCCGGATAAAGTTGCGTGAATTCCTGATTCTAAAATCATTAACCACAAACCTACCCCAACAATCAAATACAAAAAAATTTTGTGCGACTTGGTGAGATTAAGAATTGCAAGACAAGAAAGCGGGATCAGAGCTAGGGCAAGATAGGTCACATCCACATTTTTAGAATAGAAGATTGCGATCAAAAATATCGCCACAAGATCATCAAACATTGCCAATGAGATCAAAAAAACTTTTAGAGATTTTGAGATTTTATTACCGAAAAGACAGACGATGCCGTAAGCAAAAGCTATGTCAGTTGCGGTTGGGATTGCAAAGCCGCGCAGATTTTTAGGTGAGTCAGAATTGCAGAAATAAAAAATTATTGCCGGAACAATTATTCCACCGACAGCGGCAATTAGGGGAAGCGAGATACGTGATTTTGTGGATAACTCCCCAACCAAAACTTCTTGCTTCAACTCCAAACCGATAAACAAAAAAAACAATGCCATCGAGGCGTCATTGATCCAATCACGTAGGTACATTTCTCTATTCAGGCCAATAAAATCAAGATCTAAAGGCAAATATATGGCAAGAAAATTTTGGTAAACTTCAAAATGATTTGAATTTGACAGGATGAGTGCAAGAGCAGAAAAAATGATGAGCAGAATTCCCGTAGCCGCTTCCAACTCTATAAATTTTTTTATGCGGCGTAGCATGGGGATTCAACTAGGATGGGTGATGTTTTGGCTTATCGCCAGTCAGCAGCAGTAAGCAGGCACTCACAGAAGCGATGATTAAAATCACATCAGAATATCGCTTAAATAAAAAATTATCAGATAGCTCATCTTTTAACCTCGCCTTCTTTTTTTCACTGATTTCTAGCTTGCTACTACGCATCTTATCTATCTGCTCAACGGTTAGTTTTTTTTCACGATTTCTTTCTCTAACCAAAATATTCGAAATTTCTGCACTCGAATTTATTTGGCTTTCCATCGCCTGGTTCAGAATTTGGCTCTCCCGACTCAACCTTACTTCCTGAATTGATTTTGAAACTTCCGGAACATTTTTTACAACGAAGAGAATTATCTGCGAAACCGTAACAGAAATCAGAATTGCGGCGGTAATCAAAAACAAATTCTGACTCAGAAATTTTCTGACCTTGGTTTCTTTAACTGAATGATGCACATCATAATTCGAAATCAAAAACAGATTCATCATCGAGTAAGCTATCAGCGCTAATACTATCTCCTTAAAGGCATTATAGTTTGAGATCGAGGTGCTAAAAAAAAGTATGATGACCAGCTGCAACGTAATAAAACCAATAACTCTCATAGCCCTAGTTTTAACAAAAAACATAACTAAAAAACCTATGAAAAAAAGGGCCAGTATGGTAAAAAATTGGTTATTTGGAAACATATAATGGATCTGATTCAACTATAGCATATCAGCATGAAAATAGCTGAGTTACTCGTAACGCAAAATTTCCGCGGGATTAGATTTGCTGGCCTTGTATGCTGGATAAATCGTTGCAAAAAAAGATAAAATCAATGACATGACTGTAATTAAAACCACATCCGATACGAAAATTTTGGATGGTAAGGTTGAAAGAAAATAAACCGCAGGATCAAAGAGATGCGTGTTAGTTGCTGATTCTAGCCATTGTTTAATATTTTGTATATTTGTCGAAAATAGCAGTCCGATTATTACACCAAAAGAAGTTCCAATAACCCCGATTGAAGAGCCGCAAATCAAAAAAATTCTCATCACCCCAGCCTTGGTCATGCCAAGCGTACGTAAGAGTGCGATATTTTTATTTTTATCATTAACCAACATAATCATACTCGAAATAATGTTGAAAGCGGCAACAATAATGATCAGGGTTAGGATAAAAAACATCACGGTAGTTTCGACTTTCAAAGCATCGATAAAACTAGCATTGGCTTGCTGCCAATCGCTTATGTAAAAATTCTGATATTTTTCTGACAAGAGCTCGTAAAGTCCGATTTTTATTTTTTCCATATCAGTTGGATCATCCGCAAATATCTCAATCGCGGAAACAGCTTCCGGAAATTTAAAATGAATCTGCGCCATTTCAAAATTCAGAAAAACAGTTGTTGAATCATACTCGTACATTCCACTTTCGAATATCCCCGCAACCTGATAAGTCTTAATTCGCGGTACTGATCCAAGTATGGTTTCATTAGTTTCTGCAGAAATAATTTTTATCGGATCATCAACTTTCAGATTCATATTTTTGGCAATGGCAGCGCCAATCAGAACTGAATTTTTATTCGATAATTTTTCAACATCTCCAGCAATAATGTGATCTGCGATCAATGTTTTATTTTTAAGATCATCAACCTTGATTCCTTTGATCAAGCCACCTGCGTTCATATTTTTTGAGGTCAGCATCGCCTGACTTTCAACTACCGGATTGGCAAACTTTACCCCATCAATATTTTGAATTTCCTGTAAAATATTTTTGTAATCTGAAATCTGATGAGAATAGCTGTAAAGCGTCAGATGAGCATTGATACCCAAAATTCTATTCACCAATTCGTAACGAAATCCATTCATGACCGACATCACAACAATCAGCGTAGCCACGCCAATCATAATGCCAATGAAAGAAAAAATCGCGATAACAGAAATAAATCCCTCCTTGCGCTTTGACTTCAAGTAGCGAAAAGCAATAAGAAATTCTAATTTGGAAAACATGAAATCTTTAAAAAATACCTTTGCTGGTTGAATATTCGAAGTGAAAAACTTGGTCAGGATAAACTATTTTATAAATGTCATGACAGGCTGTTGCAGCTTCGGCGAAGCCAGTCAAAATCAACTTCAATTTGTTTTTGTAAGTTGCAATATCACCTATTGCATAAATTCCTTTTTCTGAAGTTTGCATCGTTGCAACATCAACTGTGATGTGATGCTTCTCCAGGTTCAAACCCCAATTAGCAATCGGACCTAGCTCCATTGCCAAACCAAAAAATGGCAGCAAATAATCTGCAGCAATTTCTCTTACATTACCGTCAAAATCTTTTACCAATACGCAAGAAAGCTTACCGTTACTACCTTGAAGCCCATCAAGCTGGAACGGTATGACTAATTCTATCTTTCCATCATTCGCCAATTTTTTCATTTTATCTGAGCTCTCCGGCGCACAACGGAACTTATCACGACGATGGACGACAAAAACTTTCTTGGCAATTTCAGCCAAACTTAAAGCCCAATCAACCGCAGAATCTCCGCCACCAGCAATCACTACATTTTTTCCGGCAAATTCTGCCTTGGAACGAATCGCATAAAAAACAGATTTTCCTTCAAAATCTTCAATTCCTTTAAGTGGTGGACGATTGGGTCCAAAGGCTCCACAACCAGCAGCAATTATTATTGCTTTGCAATTGATTTGGGTATTTTTGGAAGTCTCAACCAAAAAACTTCCATCAGAGTTTTTGGAAATTTTTTCAACACGTTGATTAAGGTGGTAGGTTGGATTAAATGGCATCGCCTGCTCTTCTAACTTTTCGATTAACTCGCTGGCAAGAATTTGCGGATAAGCAGGAATATCATAAATCGGCTTTTCTGGATACAGCGCCAAACATTGCCCGCCGATAACTTCAAGCGTATCAATGACATGAGCTTTAATCTTTAGCATTCCCGCTTCAAACACAGAAAACAAACCTGTTGGACCCGCTCCTATTATGACTAAATCTGTATTATGAGAATTCATTGTTGAATAAATTTAGAATAAAAAAATGCTCTGATTCCTTGTTATTACTAGTCAGGCAATATGCTGTTTTAGAACAACTATTCGAGAGCAATTTTAGTAATTTTTGTAATTGCGATTGTAGCGATGGATCCACTCAGCACAACCAATCCGCCAAGCATCTTTAGCTGGGAGAAAAATATTTCATGCGCTTCTTCCGCCGCCACTGAAATGTCTCCGCTCGCAATAATTAAAGTTGGAATCACCAACGGAAATGCAATTACAGCAAGCAGTGGCGCAATATTGCCAAGCATTGAAATGCTGCCGCAAAAAGCACAAATAAAATTCATAATCAAACTGACAAGCAGCAGAATAACCACAAAGTGCGTGAGGTTTGGAAAATTGCCAAGTGACAGAATCAGTGCAGAAATAAAAACTAGCGGCAAGGCGTAGAGGACCCAATTTCCTAACATTTTTGCTAGAACAAAAATTTCAAAATTTTCACAGGTAATTATTACCTGCTCTAGGCTCCCATCATCAAACTCTGCTTTCAAGAAATCTAAAGTGAAGAATGTTAGAGAAAAAAGTAGAATCAAAAAAATTACAGAAACCTGATTTATTGCAGCAAAACCATGGTTTGAAACATCTCCAGATATGAAGAAAAAAATAAAAAGAGAGATCAGAAAAAATAAAAAATTAGCGATAATTCTTCCGCAATTCTTTAGAGATAAAATCAGTTCGTGATGAATTACGATCAAAAATAATGTCATTTATACCAAACGCGATTGAAGATACCTAACTATGTTTGGCATACTGTGGATCCTACAAACCTTTATTTCTATTGATGGTTTTGTTCTTTTATCTCCTTTGATAAAATTTATGTCTACAACCGCGACATTTATACCTTTGAGATAATCGAACAATTCCATTTTTCTTAACTTGGTCGTGAAACTTCCTTCAGTTTTGGTTAAAAAGCTGGAGGATTAGTTTAGGCTATCTAAATGGCAACACTCTCCTAAAAACATACCCTAAACAAATCTTTCAACATGGCTAAACCATCAAACCTCACTGCAGAACAACAATCCGAACTAGACACAAAGTTAAAAACACTAACTCCGAAGCAAGTTAGTGGCTTGAGGACTATCTCAAGAACTTTCAAAACCTCACTCTCTCAAGAAAAAGTAAGAACCACCACTGCAAAACAATTATCAGATGGAGAGTTAGATCTACTTAAAATTTCCACTAAAAACCGAGAAAGACTTCTTGCTTCGCTTCAAGAACAAAACTCACTTCCTGACGCAGAAAGATTTTTTGGTCAGGCACTTCCGACTAGTCTAAATCAAGACATTGCCTACCACGCCAATCACATTTTTGAAGAACACTATCTCCAACCGTACAGCTCAACCAAGCTAGGAGAGTATGAATTGCGAACACAACCGGAAGTCCAAAGAAAAACTCATGGCGCAATGCATGCTTCACGAGTTGGTCTTTACGCCAGACTATTCGCTAATCTTTACCGTGAATTTGGAGATGTAGAAGCACAGAAATTAACAGAAGAAGATGTTTTGCTGCTGCAAATCGTTGCAATGTTTCACGACTCAGCAAGACAAAATGATGGAAATGATATTTGGGATAATAACAGCGCAGAGCTCTGTTTTAACTATCTTAAATCGATCGGAGTAAATGAAGAAAGAGCGAAGTTTTTCTCTCATGGAATTTCTTACAAAGATGTAGCAGGAGAAAAGAACATCGTACAAAAAGTTATTCACGATGCGGATTGCCTTGATGTGATTCGTATGGCTTACCAGTTCAAGATTGAGGAGTTGGATTTTTACCAAAAAATCGTCAAACAAAATCCTCAATCCCTTAATCAAGAAGCCTTTGAGAGAATTAAAAAGATCGTCTTTGAAGCTAGGGAGTTAGTTTCAAAGCAAAATGATTTTAAGCATAAAGATCACAAAGAAGCGGGAAGAATAGCGGTTGGGTATGATCAGTCTACAATAGTTGAAGGGGGGAAAGAAATTTCTGTAACCTTTGACTTGGCTAAGAAAAAGGAATTTGAACATGCGCCAAATTGTTTTGCTGAAACCCAAAAATTTATAACTTCAAATAAAACAACCCTCCCCGCAATAAACTCATCCTTAAACCAAGCGCTTCCTAAGGCAAAAACACTACAAACCTCAGAAGCTACTTCGGTAGCGAAGTCAACAGCTGCAACAAAATCTCCACTCGCCGCTCAAGAACAAGTCCTATTAGAAAATCTCATCAATGCCAATTGGACTCTCCATCACACAACAAAGAAAGATGGATTTGACGCAATTTTAGCATCCGAATCAAAGGCCTTACAAGATCCGCAAGAAAGAGGAAGATGGGGAGGTAGTGCAATAGCAAATCATACTCCGGAGCTTGGAGGAATAGAGCATAATGTCTTTTTCGGTATTGGGATAGGAGCAAAACATATTAGAATACCGTCATTCCTGCATCAGAATGATTCGGTAACGGTTCTGGCGAATGTTGAAGAGGTTATGAGGGGGCTGTTGCAAATCCCCAAACAATTTCTTCATAAATTTCTTTAGTTTTTTTGATTATTTTCCTTGTTATTAAAAGTAGCTAAAGCTACTGTTTACTAGCCCTAATGGCACTTCTGACTTTCATAAATCAGCAAGTTTTTAGCAA
>CAMDJN010000016.1 GCA_945900795.1 Rickettsia typhi
TTCTCTCTACGAAATTCTACAGGTTTTGAGCGTGAATGTTTTTGAACGAACCCAAGTAAATAAGCTCTTCGCGGACTTTAACTACAAAAGTTGTGAGGATGATCATCGCCAAGGCTTGTTGTTCTAGGTCGGACGTTGGGACGCTAGTGTTTCTTCACCGCCTCAGAAGCACCTTCAACTGGTGCAAATGTTACTTTCTTTGAAGGGGAGTGGGATGCTGGTTCCAACATTAGAATTATGCTTTTCTAGCTGCAATCGCTTGCTTAATTTCTCCAATCGCCTTGGCAGGATTTAATCCCTTCGGGCAAGTACTGGTGCAGTTCATGATTGTGTGACAGCGGTAAAGTTTGAACGGATCTTCGAGCGCATCAAGCCTCTCATCTTTTACTTCATCTCGTGAATCGGCAATCCAGCGCTGTGCTTGTAGCAAAGTTGCGGGGCCAAGATATTTTTCAGAATTCCACCAGTAACTTGGGCAAGAAGTTGAACAACAAGCGCAGAGAATACACTCGTAAAGCCCATCTAATTTCTCACGCTCTTCCGGCGATTGAAGTCTTTCTTTGTTTGGATTTTCTGGTTCACTTGATTGTAGCCAAGGCTTAATTGAATTGTATTGATCGTAGAAGTGAGTAAGGTCTGGAACCAGGTCTTTGACAACCGGCATGTGAGGAAGTGGATAAATTTTTACCACATCTTTTTCATTTGAACCACAGTCAGAAATTGATTTAGTGCAAGCTAACGTGTTAGTTCCATCGATATTCATCGCACATGATCCGCAAATTCCTTCACGACAAGATCTTCTAAAAGTAAGAGAACTATCTTGCTCAGACTTCATTTTGATTAAGGCATCCAAAACCATTGGACCGCATTCATCCATGTCGATCTCAAAGCGATCTATGTGAGGATTCGCTTTTTCAACATCTTCTGGGTCGTAACGATAGACCTCAAAATTACGAACGTTTTTTGCTTCGCTCTTCGCTTTAAAAACCTTACCAGTTTTTTTATCAATTTTTGAATTGCGAGGAAGCGTAAATTCTGCCATATTTTTATTTTATTAATGCGTGATTAATGTGGTTTGAGTTACGAAACGACGCAGCAGTTTCCTTTTTTTTGATCTACTACTGGTGCTGTAGGCCTACGACCAGGGCCGCGGGCTAATTTTTTATCTAAAGCCTCGTCCTGTTCCATTTGTATTAACCGAGTTGCAGTAAGTGCATACTCACTTATTTGCTTTTCCTTTGCGAGTCTTTGCTCCTCCTCTTCGGATTGCTGCCCAGCTACATCGGACTCGGTTTGTTGATCAGCTGCGGTTTTGATAGCAAGAAGCTCATCAGATTTTATTTGCTCAGCAATGCCACTTATTCTATTTAATTCTTCTTCAATTATTTCTTTAACCATCCTCTCTTCATCGTCGCTTACTTGCTGCAGAGATTTGGCCAACTTATAATCCTCCTCTAACTGTAGAAGTTTGGCCAAATTAGAATCCTCCTCTAACTGTAGAAGTTTGTCCATCTTTTCATCATTGATTACTCGTTGCATAGATTCGGCCATCTTTTCATCATCACGATTAGGAATTTCTCCACCAGTAGTTTCATCATATTCCACGTGAGTTACAGCTGGAGTACGAATTAAACGAGAAGAAAAAGCATCAAATGCCCTACGCACGGCATAGTACTTAGCGCTACCATCCGCTGACGTTTTCAAAGGATGGTTCTCCTTTATCAAAATTTCAGCAACATCACTAATTTCATCTAATTCCGATGCACAACAACACGCGACCCCAACAGATTCTAAAGCATCTCGCAATTGATCATTTTCTATTAACTGCCCCGGAACCTTAACAACCTTATTAACCGCATCCATTGTTCTTGTTTTGGTATCTTGCTTCACACCCTCCGTCGAACAAGAAAGCGTCAAAGCCTCTGCCATAAAACTTCTGACATGTTTCGGCTCTAGGCCGTCATTTG
Organism: Rickettsia typhi; assembly: GCA_945900795.1. GTDB lineage: Bacteria > Pseudomonadota > Alphaproteobacteria > Rickettsiales > UBA1997 > UBA2645. Next base: position 1,968 of record CAMDJN010000016.1, read on the forward strand.
GAGCAGAATTGTAAGTGGGCGTTTTTCTAAAGATATCAAATAACCGCTTTATTGCCACCGCCGCCGCATTATCCTCCGACTCTAAAGCTGAGATAATATTTTGTACTTTTTCAACATCTCTTAACTCTGGAGTTCTAGCGATAATTTGCACAAAAGTGTAAGCGGCGCAAGCATTGTCGCTTCCACCATTATGGCTATTTCCGCCATTATTTTTAACCACCGCCGCATTTACCGCGACTCCTAAAGAAAAGTCCCAATGCGCATTACCGTGGTTTCTCACAATGCAAACCTCCCCCTCCCTATTGGTTATTCCTAGAAATTGCAAAGCTTGTTTGTAAGACTCGCGCGCTTTCTCATTGTTTTGTTCCAATTCGCCAGTTGTAGGAAGTATGACCAATGGTTCTTTACTTCTTAACGAAGCGCAAATAGGCCCAGTTTCAGGTCTTTGTTGTACCCACTGAAGGAGCAAACTGTCATTTTGATGGTGATCGCGTCTCATAGTTAGTTCTTATTTTAGGATTGGTTTTTAACTCGTAATATGCTCAAACAAAATTGAAGAAAGATATCTTTCGCCACAAGAAGGAAGAATAAAAACAATTAATTTTCCTGCATTTTCTGGTCTCTTAGCAATTTCAATTGCAGCGTAACAAGCGGCACCGGAAGAAATTCCGCCAAGGATCCCTTCTTTTAGAGCCAATGCTCTTGCGGTTTCAATCGAATCTTCATTGGAAACCTGAAACACTTCGTCAATTAAACTTTTGTCTAAAATAGCAGGAACGAATCCAGCTCCAATTCCTTGAATTTTGTGCGGACCAGGCTCTCCACCAGAAAGAACAGGACTTCCTTTTGGCTCAACTGCAATTGCTTTAAAATTTGGATTTCTTTTTTTGAGTACAGAAGCCACTCCAGTAATAGTTCCACCAGTTCCAACTCCAGAAACTAGAATATCAATTTTGCCGTCAGTGTCTTTCCAGATTTCTTCTGCGGTAGTTCTTTGGTGAATCTCAACATTGGCTTGGTTAGAAAATTGTTGAAGCATGAAGGAGTTTGGAATTTCTTTTACAAGCTCTTCTGCTTTAGCGATTGCACCCTTCATTCCCTTTGCTCCTTCGGTTAAAATTAACTCAGCTCCGTAAGCTTTAAGTAATTTTCTACGCTCAAGAGACATGGTTTCAGGCATCGTAAGAATTAATCTGTAGCCTTTAATTGCGGCAACGAAGGCCAAGGCAATTCCGGTATTTCCTGAAGTTGGTTCAATGAGAACAGTCTTGCCAGCTTCGATCAATCCTTGTTTTTCTGCGGATTCAATCATGTTTGCGCCGATGCGGTCTTTTACTGAGTTGGCTGGATTGTAGTATTCTAATTTTGCTGCGATTGTAGCCTGAGAAGTGTTGAGGCGGTTGATTTGAACAAGAGGAGTATTTCCAATCAGTTCGATTAAATTTTTTGCGATTTTCATAATCTTTAAAGTTAGTTGAAGTGGTTAAATCGAAAAATCGAACTCAGAATTTTCTCCGAAATATTTTTTTATTAATCCGGAAAGTTCACGTAAAAATTCTTGTTGGTTGGTCTGCTTCTTTTCAGCTGCATCTTTTTTTTCTGTTACGAAGTCAGTAATGACACCGCAAGCAACAGTTTCGTTTGAATCTTTATCGATCAACAAAAACGATCCGGTATTTTTATTTTCAGAGAATAAATCAACAGCAACATTTTGCGCTAAATCAAAATTTACGTTAGCAATTTGATTGGCACGCATTGAGTAACTTTGGTAATCGGAAAGCGTGTCAACATCTGTTAAATGATTTATTTTTTTAATGTTAGCACGGACGTAATTGTGATTGATTTTGAGTAGATATTCAGCATTACTCCCAGCCCATTCCTTATCACTAAACCAGATAAGAGAAGCGCAAAAGCGATTTACAAAATGAGAAGGATTTTCTGAGTCTGAAATTAATCCTCCACGATCAAGATCAATTTCTCGATCGATACTAATCATGACGGCGTGAGATTTTTTAGCTTCTTCGATCACCTCTCCCGCCCTCACAATCTCTGTCACGTGAACGAATTCTTTTGCCGGATAAACTAAAACCTTATCCCCCCGCTTCAGAACTCCACCAGCAAGAACACCTTGGTAAAATCTTTTAGTGTCTTGCTTAACAACATTTTGCACGGATAGGCGCAGATCATTGCCCTTATTGGTTTGAGGCTCGATAGCAAGCAGAGTTTCGATGATCGTTTTTCCATTATACCAAGGAAATTTCTGACCTTTTTCAACGATATTTTCTCCGAGTTTTGCAGCGATCGGAACGAAGGATATAGTGTCAAATTCTAGGCTGGATATTTTGGTTTTATACTGCTCGCAGATTGAGTCGAATACCGTTTGATTGAATCCAACCAAATCCATTTTATTCACCGCGATGATAATATGTTTGATGCCGAAAAGATGATTGATGAATGTGTGGCGGATGGTTTGGGTTTTGATACCCTTGGTTGCATCAATAAGGATGATGGCGATGTCGCTATTTGAAGAAGCAACTGCCATATTACGAGTGTATTGCTCATGACCTGGTGAGTCAGCAATAATCAGCTTTCTATCACCATAAGAAAAATAACGATAAGCAGCATCAATCGTGATTTTTTGCGCCCTTTCGGAGGTGAGGCCGTCAAGAAATAATGAAAAATCTAGTTCACCTTCGAAAGAATCCTCGGTACTTTTTTTTACTTCCTCGATTTGATCATGATAAAGCGAGTCTGTGTCATGCAGGAGCCTTCCGATCAGTGTAGACTTGCCGTCGTCAACATTGCCACAAGTAAGAAATTTGATAATTTTTTGAGCCATGCTTTCTTTTTTTCTAAAGTTTTTGCAAACAAAACACATCGAAGTCTTTGTCTTCTCTCATTTTTACAACTGAGTTAGCAAGACATTTTGCAGCAGAGATGGTGGTGATGTAAAAAACACGATTCATCAATGCGGCTCTTCTCATTTCAAAACTCCTTCCCGCAGATTCCGAGCCAAAACTTGTATTAATTACAAAGTCTATTTTCTTTTCTTTGATCATCTCAATCACAGTATACCCGCCATCTTGCTGCTTATTGACCTGATGGACATCACCAATTTTATTGTCACTCAAAAATTTTGCCGTCCCTTTTGTGGCGTAAATTCCGAATCCACAATTTTGGAACTTTTTTGTAATATCAATCAGAAGCTGATTTTTACTTTCTTCCTCAACCGAGATTAAAATATTCCCACTTGTTGGAACTTTATTTCCAACTGCCAATTGAGCCTTTAGAAAAGCTATTTCAAAGCTTTTATCAATGCCCATCACCTCTCCTGTAGATTTCATTTCTGGCCCTAAAAGCGTATCAACATTGGCAAAGCGAGCGAATGGAAGAACGACTTCTTTCACTGAGAAATATTCTTTTGAAGTATTTCTAGCATTGTCTAAATTAAACTCAGAAAGCTTTTTTCCTACCATCACAAGCGAAGCAATTTTAGCAATGTTGATGCTAGTTGCCTTAGCAACAAAAGGAACCGTTCTCGAGGCCCTCGGATTTACTTCTATCACGTAAAGTTTTTCATCTTTAATGGCGTATTGCACATTCATTAAACCAACAATCTCGATAACTTTAGCCAACTTCACTGTCGCTTCTTTAATCTCGGAAATAGCCTGTTCCGAAAGAGAATAAGGGGGAAGTGAACAAGCGGAGTCGCCAGAATGAATACCAGCCTCTTCAACATGCTGCATAATTCCCGCAATAAAAACATCTTTACCATCGGAAAGCGCATCAACATCAACTTCAATCGCATTTTCTAAAAACTTATCGACAAGAATTGGGCCATCCAAAATAAATCGTCCGTTGGTTTTAATATATTTTTTTAAACCAAAATCACTCCAGATAACCTCCATTGCCCTACCACCAAGCACGTTACTAGGCCTGATTACAACTGGGTAGCCAACTTTTTTTATTGCGTCATCAATCTCGGTAATCTTGTGACAAATAACGTTTTGTGGCTGAGATAATTGAATATCATGAAGCAATTGTTGGAATCTTTCACGATCTTCAGCGAGGTCAATTTTATCGTAAGAAGTTCCGATGATTGGAATTCCGGCTTCATGCAAATGACGTGCCAGCTTAAGAGAAGTTTGACCTCCAAACTGAACTATGACACCAACCAACTTACCATTTTGCTGCTCTTTGCGGATGATGGAGATCACATGTTCAGGAGTCATCGGCTCGAAGTACAAGCGGTCGGAAGTATCGTAATCTGTTGAGACTGTCTCTGGATTACAATTAATCATGATGGTTTCGTATCCAGCTTCAGATAGTGAGAATGCCGCGTGAACGCAGGTGTAATCGAATTCAATCCCCTGCCCTATTCGATTTGGACCGCCACCAAGAATCACAACTTTATTTTTGTCAGTTGGGTTAGATTCGCATTCTGGATCCGAAATGGAATCACCCTCGTAGCAAGAATACATGTAAGCCGTGTTTGATTCGAACTCGGCAGAGCAAGTATCTACACGTTTAAAGACAGGATTAACATTTAGCTTCTCACGTAATTTTCTTACTTCAGCAACTTTAATTTTGGCAAGTTCAGCAAGTCTTTCATCGGAAAATCCAAGCTTTTTTAAGTTTAAAATCCCAAGCCTGTCTTGAGGTAAACCATTAATTTTAATGACCTCTTCGGCATCGATGATCTTTTTAATTTCACGCAAGAACCAAGGATCAAAACTGGTAATTTCATGAATCTCTTCGAGGGAAATTTTGTAACGCATGGCGTGAGCGATGCGGAGTATGCGCTCTGGAGTCAATGCTACCAATGACTCACGAATTACATTTTGGTTTTCTGTCAAAGAATTTTCTTCACTGACGCCTTCGATCACGGTCTCGTTAAAACCAGTCAGGCCAATCTCCATCGAGTAGAGTGCCTTTTGAATTGATTCAGCAAAATTTCTGCCGATGGCCATAGCTTCACCAACTGAGCGCATTGCGCTCGAAAGAACTGGTTTTGATTCGTTAAATTTCTCGAAAGTGAATCTTGGGATTTTAGTAACGACGTAATCGATTGTAGGTTCGAATGAGGCGGGAGTAACCTTGGTGATGTCGTTTTGAATTTGATCAAGAGTGTAACCAATCGCTAATTTCGCGGCCACTTTTGCGATGGGGAATCCCGTAGCTTTTGACGCAAGAGCAGAAGACCTAGAAACTCGTGGGTTCATCTCGATTACAACTAAACGACCATCTTTCGGATTTACGGCAAATTGAACGTTGGAGCCCCCGGTTTCAACGCCGATTTCACGTAATACTGCAATTGAAGCATCACGCATTTTTTGGTATTCCTTGTCGGTAAGTGTCAATGCTGGTGCGACAGTGATTGAGTCTCCTGTATGCACGCCCATTGGATCAACGTTTTCAATGGAGCAAATGATGATGGCATTGTCTTTGCGATCACGAATTACTTCCATTTCATATTCCTTCCAGCCAAGCAGTGACTCGTCGATTAGCACTTCGTGGGTTGGAGACATGTCCAATCCGTAAGCAACGATTTCTTTAAATTCTTCGACAGTGTTTGCAATGCCGCCACCAGATCCACCCATTGTGAATGAAGGTCGAATGATTGCTGGAAGGCCAGTTCTTTTAAGCGCTTCCATCGCCTCTTCGAGTGAACTTACTACCGCATTTCTAGCCACGTCCAAGCCAATGTTTGCCATTGCCACGTTAAACTTGCTACGATCTTCAGCCTTCTCAATAGCCTCTGGATCAGCCCCAATCATCTTCACATTATATTTTTTGAGAATGCCCATTTTATCCAACGCTAGTGCGCAGTTTAGAGCGGTCTGCCCTCCAACGGTCGGAAGAATTGCGCCCGGTCTTTCTTTGGCGATAATTTTTTCAACAACTTCTGGCGTGATTGGTTCAATGTAAGTCGCATCAGCAGTAGCGTGATCAGTCATGATCGTTGCCGGATTCGAGTTAACCAAAATCACTCGGTAACCTTCTTCTTTAAGAACTTTGCAAGCTTGAGTTCCAGAATAATCGAACTCGCAAGCTTGACCGATTACGATTGGGCCCGAACCGATGACTAGGATTGAATCAACTTTTAGTTTTGGCATTTTTGACGTTGGTTAAAGTTTTTTGTTTTTTGGGTTCAAGTTAAGATCTGCCGTTAGAAATCCGTAGAGTTTTATATTTAGATTTTGGATGCGATTTCTCTAAAGCTTTGTAAGGCAGATTCTAGATTTTCAGTTATTTCTTGTGCCAATAATTCCGGCTCCGGCAAGTCATCAAAATCAGTCAGCGATTTATCTTTAAGCCAAGAAATATCCAAACTGGTTTTGTCTCTGGACGCAATCTCGTCGTAGGTAAATTTTCTAAAACGCCCTTCGGGATTTGTCTCTTGGTTGAAAGTTTCTTTGCGCTTATTTCTGTTCAATGGATTGTAGCAATCGATAAAATCTTTTAGATCTTCAAGTTTTAGAGGATTTTTCTTTAGCGTGTGGTGGATGTTTGTTCTGTAGTCGTAAACCCAAATCTCCTTAGTCCACGCGGACTTGTTGGCTGGCTTATTGTCGAAAAAAATCACATTAGCCTTAACCCCTTGAGCATAAAATATTCCCGTAGGCAAACGCAAAATTGTGTGCAGGTCAGTAGTTTCTAAAAGTTTTTTACGAACAGTTTCTCCAGCGCCACCTTCGAACAAAACATTGTCTGGAACCACAACTGCAGCCACCCCAGTTGTTTTTAACATCGTTTTGATGTGCTGAACAAAGTTTAATTGTTTGTTGCTGGTGGTTGCCCAAAAGTCTTGACGATTGTAGGTTAAATCATCTTTTTCTTGTTCACCTTCTTCATTGGTAAATGTCTGACTGCTCTTTTTACCAAAGGGCGGATTAGCTAAAATGTAATCGTAAGTTGTGGGAGAGGCGGCAATTAAAGCATCAGCCGGAGAAATAAAATTGGCACTGTCAATGTCGCCAATGTTGTGCAAAAATAAATTCATCAAAGCTAGGCGCCTTGTTCCTGCCACAATTTCGTTTCCAAAAAAAGTCTGAAGTTTCAAAAACTTGTTCTGCTCTTTGTCCAATTTGTTGTTGGTGACCAAATAATCGTAAGCCGCCAGAAAGAAACCTCCCGTGCCACAAGCTGGGTCGGCAATTGTTTTTCCAAGTTGTGGGCGAACGCACTCAACCATCGCTTTAATCAGTGGACGAGGAGTAAAATATTGTCCAGCCCCACTTTTCACGTCTTGAGCATTCTGCTCCAAAAGTCTTTCGTAAATATCTCCCTTAACATCGGCTCCCATCACTAGCCATTGTTCGCTATCAATCATGTCGATAATTTTGGCGAGCATTGCAGGGTCTTGGATTTTGTTTTGGCTCTTGGTAAAGATTTGCCCCAAAATTCCTTTTGCCGTACTTAGCTCGCGAAGCAAGGTGCTGTAATGCAATTCCAACTCCGCGCCTTTTTTTGCAGTCAAACTTCCCCAGTTAAAATCTTTGGGGATATTGAGCTTTCGATTGTGCGGCGGCTTTTCATATTCATCCGCCATTTTCAAAAACAGCAAATAAGTTAGCTGCTCTAAATAATCGCCATAACCCACGCCCACATCACGCAACGGGTTACAAAATGACCAAACTTTTGAAACTATTGATGCGGTATTTTTGCTCATTTTTTTAAAATTATTGCTCGTTAATCAGGTTAATAATCAGTTTTACCATTAATTCTTTTTCTTTTGGATTACTCTGCGCAACCAACAACGCCAAGGCAACAAGGCCATTGTCGTTAATTTTTAGCTCACCACTTTTCTTCAAGGAATGTTTGTTTTTTGTAAGAAACCAAATGAATAGAAATGCACCAATGCGTTTGTTGCCATCTGAAAATGGATGATTTTTTATTACAAAATAAAGCAGGTGTGCCGCCTGTTCTTCAATGGTTTTGTAAAGATATTCGCCGCCAAAACTTTGCGTAATATTCCCCAAAATTCCTACAAAGCTTTGATCTTTTTGATTAGCAAAAAGCGCCGTCGCCTCCTTCTTTTTTATAAGATTTTTTTTAAGCTCAATAATCGCTTCACAAGCCTCTTCAAAAGTGATTTCGTAAGTGATATTTTTATCTAATTTTTGTAAGTGAAGCGAGTCAGAATCAAACTGATTTAATAAAACAAAACTGTGAGTGTAATTGGTGATGATGTCCAAGAAGCCTTTTGTTTCATTGCTTGAAAGATGTTTGGAATCAATTGAGTTTTGAATTAGTTTGATGGTTTTTTGTAACTCTGCGAGGTTTTTTTGATATTCCTTAACTCGTTTTTCATTCACCGCAAAGCCTTTCACTAAATAATCCTTGAGCCTTTCTGTTGCCCATTTACGAAATTGCGTACCTTTTTTTGAATTAACACGATAGCCAACCGAGATAATGGCATCAAGGTTGTAGTGAAATATTTTTCTTAAAACTTCTCTATTTCCTTCCTTTTGAACTACCGAAAAAAGCTCGGTAGTTGATTTTTCATCAAGCTCATCTTCTTCAAAAATCTTCTTAAGATGCAGACCGATTGTGTCGGTGTCTTTGCCAAATAATTCCGCCATTTGTTTCTGAGTGAGCCAAATCGTTTCTTTTTCAAAACGAGTCTGAATCTGAATTTGATTATCCTTTGTCTGGTAAATCTCAATTTGATTTTCCCGGTTTGAAAGGTTGGTTTTATTGGTTTTTTTATTGGTCATAGTTGGGTTTATTGTTGGCTGGTAGAGTTTTCATTGATTAGCCGCCCTTCAAAAGCTTTTTTTAAAATGCTCTGGCGTAGGGTTTCAGCTTGTTTGAGACTTGTGTTGATAGTTTCTTCGATCTTGTCGCAGATGGTTAATTTGGATTCGAGGATGGCGACGATGGTTTGTTGTTCCTTGAGTGAACAAAGTGGGATTGGATAAGTTTTAAGCTTTGTGCCGTTGATGTTTGACTGATTAACGCCAAAACTTCTTACGGAATTTCCATAATTTTTTGCAGCCTTAGTGTTTAAAAAATACGTAAGATATGTTGCATCAATCACAGACTCAATTCTGTTAATACGAATCAAGTATCCAGCAAAAATTGCTGGTCTTTCACCTCTGTATAAAGCTGTTTTACCAACCCATTCAGCGCTGTTTGTTCTGTTAAAAAGAACATCATTTTTTTTGAGCAGATATTTTTTGATCTCTTCTTCATTATCCGTAAAAACCAGATCATCCCAATCAAATTTTCCGCTTTGAATATTACCCATTCTTAAAACCGGAATCTTGCCAGTTTTTTGCGACTTGGCTGCCGAGCCGTATTCAACGTTTAAACAAACCTCTCCCAACTTCTTCACTTCCCAACCCTTCGGCAGTTCGCCGGCTTTTAGATTTTGGTTGGTGAGCTTGCCTTCAAATGCCCATTTCAACAAGCTTTGGCGGTAGATTTTTAATTGTTTTTGTGCGGTTAAAAGTTGCTGTTTGCCATTTTCCAATTGACTAAAAAGCTCTTCAATTTTTGCGACGATTGCTTGCTGCTCAGGAAGGGGTGGGATGGGAGCTACGTAATCCGTGAAATTAGCCATTCTTATGTAGTTTGTGGCTGATCCAAACTGCTTATCATGATTTCTTTTTTTCCAAAAACACAGCAAGTGATAATAAAGAAATTTTGGAAGTGCTTTCATCTCGTTTAAAACATAGGTGCGTTGATATGCATCAAATTCTCCATTGTAATAAAACACCTCTCCGACGTTTGCTCCGTTGCCTGGCAAGATTAAACTTTCTCCTTTAAATCTGTTTGTATTGCAAAGCATGTGTTCGAAGGCGCAGGTATAAAATCTAAATTTCCCATCAGGTTTAGAGTGGTTTGCATCATGTTTTCCTGTGTGAATTTGGCAAACCTCTCCCAACCTCTTAACTTCCCAACCCTTCGGCAATTTATTTTCCTCTTTCATCACGTCGCCAACGCCTCATTTAATTCATCAATAATCCCATCAGTTTGATCGCTAAATAACTGCCACATTTTGCCAAGTCCGCCTTGGGCGTTGAATGGGTTCAAATCGAAGTCTTCTTTTTCAATGTGAAAGCTGGAGGCGTTGTGGTCTTTGATTAGGCGCAACCATTGCATTTGTTCCTCGTTGTATTTTGTAGCGCCTGACTGCTTTTTAAAAACCCAATTTTGAAAATTTTTATCGACGGTTTTGTTGTAAGTCGTGAGGATTTCATCAACTCCACTGCTTTTGCGAATTAGCGACATCAGTGCGGTTAGTTCATTGTCTGCATGTCCAGCGCATTCTTGCGTTGCTTCAAAAGCTTTCCAAACATTCATCGGATTAAGTGCGGGTTTTTCACTTTTGAGTTTTTCTAAAACTTGCCTGATGTCGGAGAAAGTTAGTTCTCTTCGGCGGAAAGGTTGGTTGTAGAAAATCTGTAAAGCGGTGAGTTCATTTTTGTTGGCTTCTATCCAATCTTCAAAATTTTTGATTAGCTCAAAAGCCTTGTCCTTATTGTCTTGGTGCCATCCTGCGAAGGTTACTTCATCTGGATTGCAGAGGTCGATTTTTTGCTCAAGAGTTTTGCGGGCGTTTTCGATAAATTCATTGAGATCGCCAGTAAAAACCTTGGCGGCTTCGTTTTGGAATTTTTCGGTTTTGGTTTTTATTTCGTTGGCAATTTCTTCTTGCGATTCCCCAAGCTTTTCGTTTTTTACCTTATCTTCAATTTCTTCTAAGACATCTGGGTTAAAGGCTTCAAGCAACTCTTTGGCAACTTGCGAAATTGTTTTGCCGTTGGCTTTTTTTGTGAATTCTAGTTTTTGTTTTTCGGTAAGTTGTTTGTCTAAGCTTGCTAATCTGCCGGCAATTGTGGTGAATAATTCTGCATCTCTGGCACCAACTGCAATGGCTCGAAGCAAGTCTTTTAGAGGTGCTGTGGGTTTTTTGTCTAAAGGTTGAATGTCGGTCTTTAAACTTTTTGAAACACCAATCGCGTCAAAAATAACAAAATGATCTTTGGTAAGTTTGGCGGTTGGCGTGACTTTTTGTAAAGTATCGAGGTCGATCGTTCTAGTGCCTCGACCCTTCATTTGCTCAAAGTAATTGCGGCTTTTTACATCACGCATGAAGAGCAGGCATTCCAGCGGCTTTACATCGGTGCCGGTTGCGATCATGTCGACAGTGACGGCAATTCTAGGATAAAAACTGCCACGAAATTCTGACAAAGTGCTTTTTGGGTCTTCGCTGTTGTAGGTGATTTTTCTGCAGAACTTATTTTCTTCACCGAACTCTTCGCGAACAATGTTGATGATGTCATCAGCGTGGCTGTCTGTCTTAGCAAAGATCAAAGTTTTTGGAACTTCGAAAGTGCCATTTTTATCAAAACGATCGGTAAAAATTTTAGGTAAATTTTCTTTAAAACTTTTAACGATGGTTCGGATTTGATTGGGGTTGACCACGTCGCGATCAAGTTGTTGTTTTGAATATTCTTCATTCTCATCTTGTAGCTCTAAGCGCTTTTTGCGGCTTAGTTTCTCGCGATGTTCAATGTATTCTTGGGCAGGAAGTGTTGCGCCCTGATTGGTGATTTTGGTGTCGATGATAAAAACTTTGCTCGGCACATTTACGCCATCAACCACCGCCATTTCGTGAGAATATTCGCTAACAATATTTTGATCAAAATAGCCGATGGTACGGTTGTCTGGTGTTGCGGTTAGACCAATTTGGAAGGCGTCGTAATAATCTAAAACCTGTTTCCACAGGTTGTAAATGCTGCGGTGACATTCGTCGATTACGATGAAGTCAAAAAACTCGATTGGCATTTTTGCGTCATATTCAAGAGGCGCGATCACTTTAGGTTGCCAGCTGTTTTCGTTGGGGTTTTGCTCTTCTAATTTTTCATCCAACTCTTTGCCTTTTAAAACTGAGTAAAGACGTTGAATGGTGCTGATTACAACTTGGCTATCCTTTGGAATGTAGCTCGATTTTAGCCGTGAAACGGCATAGAGCTCGGTAAATTTGCGGTTGTCATCATTTGGAATGAATGACATGAATTCTTGCTCAGCTTGTTCGCCAAGATTTTTGGTATCGACCAGAAATAAAACCCGTTTGGCTTTGGCAAATTTTAGCAAACGATAAATGAAAGTGATGGCGGTGAAAGTTTTGCCAGAACCTGTCGCCATTTGTATTAAGGCTTTCGGACGATTTTCTTTGAAGGAAGTTTCCAGCTTGTTGATGGCGCTGATTTGACAATCTCTTAGTTTCTCAATCGGCAAGGCTGGCAGATCTAGCAATCTGGTGCGAAGTGATTTGTTGGTTTTAAGCCAATCCTGCAAGGTTTCGGGGCGATGAAAGTTAAAAACTTCATGCGCTCTTGGTTTTGGATCGGTGAAGTTGGTGAAGCGGTTTATTTTGCCAGTACTGATGTAGACAAAAGGTAGTGGCTGGTTTTTCAAATATTTCAGCTGCGCTTTGGCGTAGTTTTCGCCTTGCTCTTCATGAATGTTAATGCGGTGACCTTCTTCTTCGCGTTTGGCTTCAATTACTCCGCAGGCCTTTCCATCGATAAATACAACATAATCAGCGGGACCGACATCAGTTAAATATTCTCTAACCGCAACTCCTAGGCAAGAGGACAGGTTGATTTTTGCCATGCTTTGCACTTCCCATCCGCAAGCGGTAAGTTGCTTATCAATGTTGTCTCTGGCTAGTTGCTCCGGGTTTTGATTTGTCATTTTTTAATTCCTTTTATCCAGTCATTGACCTTCGCTCTAGCTAGAATTTTTTTGCAAAAGCGGATTTGCGATAGCTCCCATTATTTGTCATCTTGATTTCTGAATCAATTGCACAAATTGCTTGAATAAATATCTGCTGTCATGCGGGCCGGGAGAGCTTTCGGGGTGGTATTGAACGGAAAAGGCTGGTTTATTTTTGAGGCGGATTCCTTCGATTGTGTTGTCGAAAAGCGAGATGTGTGTAACCTCGACATCGTTTGGAATATTTTTGTTAGAGACGCAGAAGCCGTGATTTTGGCTGGTGATTTCAACCATGCCGCTTTGGAGATTTTTTACTGGATGGTTAGCGCCGCGATGTCCTTGATGCATCTTTTCAGTGCGAAGGCCTGAGGCGATTGAGAGCAGTTGATGTCCCATGCAAATCCCAAAAATTGGAATTTCTTTTTCGAGGATTTTTTTAATTACTGGAGCGGCATATTGCGAAGTAGCAAACGGATCTCCGGGACCGTTGGATAAAAATACGCCATCTGGATTGTGTGAGGCAACCTCTTCAAAGCTTGATTCAGCTGGAAGGACAGTGACTTTGAAGCCGTGATCTACCAGACAATTAAGAATGTTTTCTTTAACACCGTAATCCATCACAACAACGTTGTAACCGTGGGTAAATTTTTCTTTTTCCGTCTTGCCAAACTCGATGGTTTTTGATTTCCATTTGTAGGATTTGTCCGTGGAAACTGTTGAGCAAAGCTCCATCCCATCCAGAGTTGGAAGGTCAACAATTTTTGCGATTAATTTATCAGTATCCAGCTCTTGTCCGACTTCTGCAAAAGCGATGATTACGTTGCCAGCGCCTTTGGTTCTGATTGCCCTGGTAAGGGCGCGAGTGTCAATTCCGCAAATGCCGGTTAATTCATTTTTAATGAGCCAATCGTTGAGATGAGAATCGCTGCGAAAGTTGGAATCGTGAGTGATTTCTTCGCGAATAATTAGACCTTTTGCAAAAACTTTTTGCGCTTCGTTGTCATCAAAATTGCAACCAACGTTACCAATATGAGGGAAGGTGAAGGTGATGATTTGACCAGCGTAAGATGGATCAGTTAGAATTTCTTGGTAACCAGTGATGGAAGTGTTAAAGCAAATTTCACCATGTACTTCACCTTTTTTTCCGACTCCCTTTCCAAAGAAATAAGCGCCATCAGACAAGCATAGTACTGCGTTGAGATCTTTGTTTGCTTTGAGCTTCATAAGTATCTTTTTTATTAAGGGAACCCCTGAAAAACCAGGTTTTTCAGAGGTTCCCAAGTTCTGAGAACAGAAGGGTGTTCATCTTGTGCTGGCTCTAAGCACTAAAAAGCCCGCTTCAGGATAGGCTGGGAGCGGGCTTTTCAAAAGTAACTAACTGTTGTAATACATCTCGAATTCTATCGGATGCGGCATTTGTTCGTAACGCGCAACTTCTTTCATCTTGAGCTCAATGTAAGCATCGATTTGATCATTAGTGAATACATTGCCAGTAAGCAAGAATTCACGATCTTTGTCTAGAGCAATTAAAGCATCACGAAGGGAGCGAGAAACTGTTGGGATTTTTTTCAACTCTTTTTCTGAAAGGTGGTAAAGATCTTGGTTCTTAGGCTCTCCTGGGTGAATCTTGTTTTTAATTCCATCAAGACCAGCCATCAAAAGCGCTGAAAAAGTGAGGTAAGGATTTGAAGCCGGATCAGGAAAACGAACTTCAATTCTTCTTCCATTTTCATTGGTAACATTAGGTATGCGAATTGAAGCAGAACGATTTTTTGGGGAGTAAGCCAAAAGAACAGGCGCTTCATAACCAGGCACTAAACGCTTGTAACTATTGGTTGTAGCGTTTGAAAAAGCATTGATTGCCTTTGCATGCTTAATGATTCCACCAATATAAAACAATGCCAATTCAGACAGACCAGCATGTTCTTTTCCTAGAAATAAATTCTTACCATTTTTCCAAATCGACTGATGAACGTGCATTCCAGAACCGTTGTCAGCAAAGATTGGTTTTGGCATAAAGGTCGTGGTCTTGCCATAAGCTTGAGCGACATTATGCACTACATATTTTAACTTCTGAACATTGTCTGCGGTCTTAGTTAAGGTGTCATATTTGAAACCGATTTCAGACTGAGAGGTGGCAACTTCGTGATGATGAAGAAGTGGAATGATTCCAACTTGGCGAAGAGTTTCGGTCATTTCGCAACGAAGATCTTGCGTAGTATCTAGAGGAATTGGATCGAAGTAAGAGCCTTTCGCTGGCGATCTGCGGCCCAGATTTCCTCCATCAACTATTTTTCCCATATTATGCGGAGATTCTTCGGAATCAATTTCGTAAGAATTTCCATGAGTGCCATTTTTAAAACGAACATCATCAAAAATAAAAAATTCTGGCTCTGGACCAAAGTAAGCTACATCGCCAACTCCGCTTTGTTTGAGATATTCTTCAGCTTTTTTTGCAGTGCCTCTTGGATCTCTTTCGTAGCTAGAATCTGTGGTTGGCTCGATCACATCGCATGTGATGACGAGGGTCGGAATGGTTGCAAATGGATCGACAAAAGCGGTGTCAAGTTGAGGTAGTAGAATCATGTCTGATTCGTTAATTTCTTTCCAAGCTGGAACAGAAGATCCATCAAAGGAGATTCCCTTTGTCAGCTCTTCCTCACCAACCGCATCCGCACAGTGACTGATGTGAAGCCATTTACCGCCGTAATCCGAAAAACGAAAATCGATAAATTTGATGTCGTTACTTTTTACCATTTCAAATATTGTAGAAGGAGTAGGCGATTTTGGCATAAGTTTGATCAAATATTATTTATATTAATAAAATATCAGCAATAACTGACTTAAAAAAGCAAAAAATTTCATTCTGAAAGCTGTAACGGACTTTTTTTTAGGAAGTAAGCAAGTCAATTATTTTTTAATAAGAAATTTTTACCATGATTCAAAAACGGAATTTTATGACTGATTCATAATTGCCGGAGACGCTGCCATTGCGAATCCACCAGTAGCGCTTTATCATGAGGGGTTCCCATCGCAATTTGCGCCTTTTCTACTCCAGGTATTTCTCTGATTTTTTGAGAAACTCGCATCAAAGTGAGGTGATCATGTTTTTAAAACAATTTCTATTCTGTAGCCTTAGGTTCTAAAGTCTGCCGCTGGAGTGAGTGGGGCAATTTCTGCACGAATAATAAGAAAAGCAAAACTAGTTTTTCCGTATTCCCTTATTTCGAGTATTTTGAAGTCTTTAAGCAGAGTCTCGTCTAGACCGCTTTTAGTTTCAAATTCAGCAACGATTAGTGAAGATTTTTTTTGTATCCAATTTTTCTCAAGTAAAACTAGAATGAATAGCTGGATATCTTGCGCGTAAGGAGGGTCGATAAAAATAAAATCAAAAAATTCCTCATTCTTTTGCATGTTTAAAACATTAGCACGAATGATTTTTATAGAATTTTGCACTTCTAAACTCTCAGAATTTTGCTTTACCAGATCAAGGTGAATAGGATTATTGTCGATAAACGTAACCGATTTAGCACCACGAGACAAAGCTTCAAAACCAACAGCTCCACTTCCGCAACACACATCCAAAACATTCGCCCCTTCGATTTCAAAACTGATGTCATTAGCGAATTTGCCTGAACGTAAAATATTGAACAATGTTTCGCGACTCTTATCAGTTGTTGGTCGAAGACCTTTTAGGTGGTCTGATTTTGCCAAAACCCTTCCACGAAATTTTCCAGCGATTATCCTCATGACCTTGATTTATCAGCGTAATAAGACCCAAGTATTTTTATTTTTTGTGAGAACAGACCTAACTCTTTTAGAGCTAAAGAAACATTTTTCTGATTCGGATGGCCTTCAATTAAAATAAAAAAACACGCTTCTTTTGAAGAGCCACTTGGGATATAACTTTCAAGTTTGAGCATGCTAACCTTGTTCATGGCAAGCTTACCAAGCGCTTCATAAAGCGATCCTGTAGCATTTTTAATTGTGAATAAAATTGCAGTAATAATCGGCGCAATTGTCGGATCGGTATCTAATGATTTTTTAGAAATCACTGCGAAGACGGTAAAGTTTCCCTCCACATCCTGCATATTTTTTTTAAGAATTTCTAGTCCGTTTATCTCAGCAGCCGCTTTTGAACAAATTGCGGCTTTTGATTTGTCGCATTGAGAAGCCACGTATTTTGCAGCTTCGGCAGTGTTGGAAAATTCTTCTACTGCTCCAATACCAAGCAAAACCTGCTTTTTAATACTAGGTAATTTACGAATATTTTCCTGACATTGCATCAAAGCCTGTGGATGAGAGTAAATTTTTTTTACATCCTCAAGCCCTGCCCCACTTATTCCCGCAAGATTATGTTCGATTGTGAAGAAGTGCTCGGCAACAATTGAGATACTGCTTTTTTGTAATAAATTATGAATTTCTGCGACACGCCCGGCATAAGAATTCTCTAAAGGAATCATGCCATATTCCACTTCACCACTTTCAACCGCCTGAAATACATCAAAAAAAGTAGAAAAATTTTTTGCTGTAAAATCGGGATAAAATTTCTGACAAGCGAGATGAGAATTGGCTCCGATAGAGCCTTGGAAGGCGATAGTTTTTTTTGTCATATTGACATTATTTGAAGCGATTTTGATGATTCTTTGTGTCACTAGGACATATGCAAAGCAAGTATCGCAAAGTGATTTTCACGTTTGCAATTTTAAATCTTAAAAAATTATGACCCAAAACTGGTCTCCAAATTCATGGAGAAACTTTCCAATCAAGCAACAGCCAACTTACGAAAATTCAGAAAAGTTAGTATTAGCTGAATCAAAACTTTCCAAATTCCCACCACTAGTTTCCTTTGATGAAATTGAAAAATTAAAATCCGAATTGGCTGACGTTGCTGATGGAAAGGCATTTTTGCTACAAGGTGGAGATTGCGCCGAAAGCTTTTCTGAGTTTTCACACGACAATCTCAAGAGCTTTTTTCGCACAATCATGCAAATGACAATTGCTTTGATGTATGGTCTTAAAAAGCCAATCGTAAAAGTGGGAAGAATTGCTGGTCAATATGCCAAACCAAGATCGCAAGGTGATGAAACAATTGATGGGGTCACGCTTCCCAGCTATCGCGGCGATATTATCAATGGGATAGAATTTGAAAAAGATACTCGCATCTCAGATCCTAATCGTCTTGTCGAATCTTATTTTTACTCCTCCGCATCCTTGAATTACCTACGCTCACTCGCTCTTGGCGGATATGGCAATTTAGAAAAAGTAAATAAATGGAATGAAGAATTTGTCCATAGCTTGAACAGCAAAAAAAATACCGAAGAAGTAATCGGGGGCATTAGCAATATTTTGGATTTTATGAAGGCTTGCGGCCTTGATTCAAAGTCTCTACCACAACTTACCACCGCTAGCTTTTTTACTTCGCATGAAGCTCTTTTGCTGAACTACGAAGAAGCTTTTACAAAAGAAGAAAAAGATTCCAAAAAGTTTTACGATCTTAGCGCGCATATGCTTTGGATTGGAGATAGAACCAGAAATCTAGATGAGGCGCACGTTGAGTTTATGCGCGGTATTGCAAATCCGGTAGCATTCAAGGTTGGTCCGTCAATTACAAAAGACGATCTTCTGCGCCTGCTTGAAATATTGAATCCTAGTGATGAAAAGGGAAAAATTACGCTAATTTCTCGAATGGGAAAAGACGGTGTTACAAAATTTTTACCACCATTGGTTGAAGCGGTCAAAGCTTCTGGACGAAGTGTAATCTGGTCTTGCGACCCTATGCATGGCAATACAATTAAATCATCTAACGGTTACAAGACCCGCAAATTTGATGACATTCTAAGTGAGATAAAATCATTTTTTGAAATTCATCATTCACTCGGAACATACGCTGGAGGAGTGCACTTTGAAATGACAGGACAAGACGTGACAGAATGCCTGGGTGGAAATCAAAAAATCGAAGAGATCAACCTTTCAGATCGTTACCATACTCACTGCGATCCACGCCTTAACTCATCTCAAAGCGTTGAACTAGCTTTTGTAGTTGCTCAAGAATTGAAAAAGCTTGGGGCAGTTTAAACCCCTTCCACCTGAAGAAGTCGAATTCTGACTTCTTCAGGTGGAGTAGGTTTAACCAATCTTCTTACGAAGATTGACGATCATATCTTCCACCATTTTTGGTAAATCATATTCTACCTTCCAACCCCATTGCTTTCTAGCTTCAGAATCGTCAATTGATCTTGGCCATGAATCTGCAATTTTTTGACGGAAGTCTGGAGCGTAAGAGATTTTAAAATCTGAAATGTGTTTTTTGATTTCACTTGCAAGCTCAGCGCAAGAAAAACTGATTCCTGCAAAATTAAAATTGGAATGATTCTTTAGTTTAGAAAACTCAGTTTCAGCTAGTTGAAGCGTGCCTCTAATGGCATCTGGCATATACATCATCGGTAATGTAGTATCTGGCTTTAGGAAGCAGGTGTAAGATTTTTCTGGTCGATTCGTGGCGCGACAGATCTCTTGCTCAATTGCTTCGTAAAAAATTTCAACAGCGTAGTCGGTTGTTCCACCGCCTGGAGGCGCTTTGTAGCTAATCAAACCAGGATAGCGAATTCCACGAACATCAATTCCAAATTTCGCAACATAATATTCACAGAGCAACTCACCTGAAGCCTTCGTAAGGCCATACATGGTCTTTGGTAAAATCACAGTTTCTTGAGGAGTGTTATCCCTTGGGGTTTCCGGACCGAATACCGCAATCGAACTTGGACAAATAATTTGTTTTACACCGCATTCACGAGCTACTTCCAAAACATTGTGCAGACCCGTCATGTTAATATCCCAACATAGGTTAGGATTTTTTTCACCTGCAGCAGAAAGAATTGCGGCTAGATGATAAATTACCGTGACCTGATGTTTCTTTACGATCTCTACAAATTTTGATTTATCTAAAACATTGAGATTTTCGTAAGGAAAAAATTCTTCCGCGACATTTTCATCTGCACGAATATCTGAAGTTATTACATTGCTCTCTCCATAGTTTTTCTTAAGAGCTAAAGTGAGTTCAGAGCCTATTTGCCCTAAGGCACCCGTTACCAATATTTTTGTCATAAATTCGATTGAAGTAGATTTTTTTTTGAAAGAGTGAATGAGCTTTTCACAAGCTATTTTTGTACAAAAGTAACTTTTATTCCCTAAGTATTTTTTCTATTATTGTAACTTTTGAATCACAAAAGATCATGCCGCTAGCCGCTTTCCATTTCCATCGCTTCGGACCGTTAAATGGTACCCAAGCACGTCAAGAATGGCTTTGAAGGTTGAAAGAGTAGGGTTTTCTGTAAAGAGCTTCTCGTGTTAATCCAACTCCACTAAAAACCTCAGCAAATCCATTCTTGGCTTTCGTAACTTGCCTTAGAGTTAGAAGTAGAGAAGAAATGTCTCCGTCTTTTTCAAAATCTTTTAGAGCTAGTTTGAGGAAGGAGCTAATCTTGTTGAGTTTGATCTGAATCAGCCTCTCGATATAATTAGAATTGTTAGTCGGTTGATTGTTAGTGGGCATGGTGGAGGGGGATTACTGAAGTGACCCCCTAGCGTCGGACACAAAATCCACTCATTAGGAGTTCTCTTTTTAAAAAACATGTAACAAATTCAGAGGTAATTCTCTGGATAATTTCCAACAGTTTTTCCTGCTAAATTTACCCTTAAAAACCACCTCTAGAATT
>CAMDJN010000017.1 GCA_945900795.1 Rickettsia typhi
CTAGAGTTTAGGAGCAAAATAAAGTTTAACTTCTTGATTCGAAGCAAGTGCCCAATAATTTCTTTTTGCAGTCTCGGCAGGAGTGCCAAAAACTGTCAAAATAAAGCAGATTCTAGAGGTGGTTTTTAAGGGTAAATTTAACAGGAAAATCTGTTAGAAATTACTCGAAAATTACCTCTGGATTTGTTCCATGTTTTTTAAAAAAAGAACTCCTAATGAGTGGATTTTGTGTCCGACGCTAGGGGGTCACTTCAATCATCATAGGCTTCCATCTTCACAAAATGATGCTGTGCAAGCATGGCTGACTGATGGTAAACAAGGTGAAGAAAATATATTACCACCCGCTCTCGAGAGATATTGCAAGTTGATTGACGAGGATAATTGGAAAAAAACACCGGCTACTGCTAGTGAGGAAGATCGTGCAGAAATTAAATCTGCGACTAAAAAAATTCTATTCGCGGCAAAAGAAAATGGTGTTGGTGTGAAGTTTATTGAGAATGAATACACTGATCTTGGTAATGATAATGATCGGCACAAGCATCTCCTCGTTGCTTTAAGCGACTTGCAAAAGGAAAATCCTAACAAAAAATTTATTTTGCTTTGTGGTGCAAATCGCGAAAACAGGTCAATGAATGATGGAATTACTTTTAGCGACGCGCTTGGTGCAGATTCTTGCGAGATTGCAAACAAGGAATTATATGGGACTGTTTTAAGTCCAGAAGTCACAACCGCTCTTTCTACCATTGCTGATTCATTGAAGGAAGGCGGGGTTACTGTAGGGTCAGATAATAAAATCGCTCCCTCACAACTAAAACAATCCTCATCAGAAAATGAATTATGAAAAACTAACTCAAAAAAAGCAGCAGCTCGACAGCTACAGGCCGCTTGATAACAATTTGGTAAAAAATCTTGAGGAATGGTTTCGTATTGAATTGACTTACAGTAGTAATGCCATTGAGGGCAATACTTTGTCGCGACAAGAAACGGCATTGGTGGTTGAGAAGGGTTTGACGATTGGAGGGAAAACTTTGGTTGAACACTTAGAGGCAACCAATCATGCAGCGGCTCTGGATTGGGTAAAACAACAAGTCAATCGCAAGCCAGAGCAGATCAGTGAGAAAGATATTCTCAAAATTCACGAGCTCATCCTTAGCGCCATCGACAAAGAAAATGCTGGTTTTTACCGTAATATAGCAGTGCGCATTTCTGGGTCTGTTGTGGTTTTACCTAATCCTCTCAAGGTTCCTGATTTGATGAATGAGTTTTTGTTTTGGCTTACTAAAAAACATAAATTACATCCTGTAGAGTTAGCGGCAGAAGCTCATTACCGCCTAGTTACAATTCATCCTTTTGTCGATGGTAATGGTAGAACAGCGCGTCTTTTGATGAATTTGATTTTATTAATGGAAGGTTACCCGCCCGCCATTATTAGTCCTAATGACCGTTTATCTTACATCAATAGTTTGGAAAAAGCGCAGTTGGCAAATGGTGAAGATAATTCAAAGAATGACCATCTTGAGTTAATCGCAAACAGTGTTGATCAGTCGTTAGAAATTTACCTCAAAGCCATCAAACAATAAAAATTCATGAAAAAACTTTTAATCAGAGGTGGAAAAAAACTTTACGGATCGGTGGAAATTGCGGGGGCGAAAAATGCTGCTTTGCCGTTAATGGTAGCATCCATCCTTACCGATGAAATGCTTACTCTTACAAACGTTCCACATGTTTCCGACATTTCTACAATGTCCAATCTTTTGATAAATTTGGGAGTAGATGTGCAGCTTGAGGGTCTGGATGTGAGCGGAAATCAAGGTCGTACCCTGTCTTTTGTTGCAAAAGAAATCTCAAATCCTGAAGCCTCTTACGATTTGGTGCGCAAAATGCGTGCCTCAATTTTTATTCTTGGTCCTCTTTTGGCAAGGATTGGAAAGGCCAAAGTTTCACTTCCAGGTGGATGTGCAATTGGAACTCGTCCTGTTGATTTGCACTTAGAAGCGATGGAAAAGCTGGGAGCAAAAATTAAGTTGGAAGCTGGCTATGTGCATGCCTCGGTTGATGGAAGGCTCAAAGGTGCAGAAATCAACTTCGAGAAAGTTTCCGTAGGTGCTACAGAAAATACCATGATGGCTGCTAGTCTGGCTGAGGGAATAACTGTCATCAGCAATGCTGCGTGCGAACCGGAAATCATCGATTTGTCTAAATGTCTGAATGCAATGGGTGCAAAGATTACAGGCGCCGGAACTTCTAGAATCGTAATTCATGGAGTTGAGAAACTTCATGCCGCGCGTCACCATATAATTGCTGATCGTATTGAGGCCGGAACCTATGCAGTTGCCGCTGGAATTACTGGGGGATGTTTGAAGTTGAAAGGGGTTGAAATGTGGTTATTTGGCAGTGTTAAAGAGGAATTGGAGAAGGCTGGAGTTAGTTTAAAAGCAATTGCCGAGGATGAAATTGAGGTTACGAGAATTGCAGAAACCATTAGACCAGTGAATATTTCAACTCATCCTTTTCCTGGATTTTCAACCGATATGCAAGCTCAGTTCATGTCTCTAATGACGGTTGCTGACGGCACTTCTGTTATCGAGGAAACTATTTTTGAAAACCGTTTCATGCATGTTTTGGAATTGGCTAGAATGGGTGCCGATATTGAATCGCATGGAAAGATTGCCGTGGTTAAGGGAGTCAAAAAACTTACCGGTGCTGAAGTGATGGCGACTGACTTGCGCGCTTCTGTTTCCCTGGTTCTTGCCGGCTTAGTTGCGGAAGGTGAAACAGTTATTAACAGGCTTTACCATTTGGAGAGAGGATATGAAAGGCTCGCGGAAAAACTCATTGCTTGTGGTGCAGATATTCAAGTTCTTTATTAGTCCCGTACCGACGGTGTGTTGACATTCGTTTTTATTCTCATTTTCCCCATTTGGAAATTTTTTGGAACGCACGTATGTCCGTGCACACTTACCTTCCAACGATTACTTACCCATGCCTTTAAAAAACTTGAATCAATCACAATTCGAAGCTGTAAAACATACTGATGGACCGTTGTTAGTATTGGCTGGAGCTGGGACGGGTAAAACTCGTGTATTAACTTCGCGCGTCATAAATATCATTAATTCTAATCTTGCGTCACCATTTCAAATTCTTGCTGTAACTTTTACTAACAAGGCTGCAGCTGAAATAAAAAAAAGAATCGGTGAGTCTATTGGGGAGCAAACAAATAACCTTTGGGTTGGAACCTTCCACTCGGTTGCGGCAAAAATTTTACGTCGACATCCTGAGGTAGTAGGGTTACGCAGCGATTTTACGATTATTGATGAAGACGATCAGAATCGTTTGCTGAAGCAGGTTCTTTCTGACCTCAACATCGATGTAAAACAATTTCCGACCAAGTTTTATCTAAACAAAATCTCTCGTCTGAAAGATAGGGCTATTACTCCGCAAAAGGTTGGTAATGAAGAGCGAGATCTTCAATTACCTAAATTCCAAGATGTTTATACCGCTTACCAGTCACGCTTGAGGTCAATGAACGCTACTGATTTTGGTGATTTGTTACTTTTTAATTTGGAAATTTTTGCTAATTCTCCAGGTGTAATTGCTTACTACCAAGACAAGTTTCGCTACATTTTGGTTGATGAATACCAAGATACCAACAACACGCAATATCAATGGTTACTTAGGTTGGCCGCGATACATAAAAATATTTGCTGCGTTGGAGATGATGACCAATCGATCTATTCATGGAGGGGTGCAAACGTTGCGAATATTTTGCGTTTCGAAAAAGATTTTGCGGATGCGAGAGTTATTCGTCTTGAGCAAAATTACCGCTCAACTTCGAATATTCTTGCTGCTGCTGATTCGGTAATCAGTAACAACAAGGAGCGTCATGGTAAAACTCTCTGGACTGATGTTGGGCAAGGTGAAAAGGTAAAAATCTATTCCTTCCTTGATGATAGAATGGAGGCTTCTTCGATTGCGGCAACAATAAAAAAATATCTCTCATTAAAAAAATTCCAACCCCAACAAATCGCAGTTTTGGTGCGTGCGGGATATCAAACGCGTGCTTTTGAGGAGGCGTTTATTCAGGCTTCCATATCCTACAAGGTAATCGGTGGAATGAAGTTTTATGATAGAATGGAAATACGTGACGCCATTGCCTATCTTCGTGTTTGTGCTAATCCTACTGATGACCTGGCTTTGAGTCGAATAATTAATGTGCCTAAGAGGGGATGTGGCGATACTGCAATTGCAAATCTCTACGAGAAATCTAAGCAAGAAGGGTCTTCATTTTTTTCTGCAATACAAAAATCGATTGAAGATAACTCCATTAAGGGGAGGGCAAAAGACGGGCTAAAAACCTTGATTGAACAACTGCAAAAATGGCGGGAAAGAATTTTTAGTGACGGCCTTTCTAGTGTTGCTAAATCTATCTTAACAGAGGTTGGTTACATCCAAATGTGGAGGTCAGAAAATAATTTGGAGGCACAGGGGCGCTTGGAAAATATTGAGGAATTCATCAATAGCCTCGCTGACTTTTCCAGTGTGGTAGAATTTCTTGAGTATATTTCTCTAGTTGAGGCGCGTGATGATAAATCATTGCAAGATGCGATCAGTGTTATGACGGTGCATGGCGCCAAAGGTTTAGAATTCGATTTGGTTTTTGTTCCTGGGTTGGAGGATGGTGTGTTTCCTAGCTCTAAAAGTATCGAAAGTAAAAATGGTGAAAACAAGCAAGGTCTGGAAGAGGAAAGAAGGTTGATGTATGTTGCAATCACTAGGGCTAAGAAAGAGCTAGTATTGTCTTATGCTAAGAGTCGTTATGTTTATGGAGACTACCAAACTCAGACTCCATCGAGATTTTTAGATGAGTTGCCAAAGGCAGATGTGAGTTTCGAAGAGATTTATTTTGGGTCTGAATTTTCTAGCAGAGGGGCCAGTTCTAGTTTTGGAAAAAGCAATTATGCTAATTCGAATGGGGCATCCAGTAGTTTAAACAACAGATCTAAAACATACCAATCTTCATCTGAGAATTCTTTTGCTGGTAAAAGAATTTTTCACCAAAAATTTGGTTATGGAAAAGTTGTAAATGCAGACGGGAGTAAGCTTACAATTGATTTTGAAAAAAGTGGTACAAAGGTTGTAATGAAAGATTTTATTAATTTTGCTTGATTCATGTCAGTTCCTGTAAAAACAAAAAGTAAGAAAAATTTAAACTATATTCCGACTGATATCCCAACTTGGGATTTATCAGATTTTTATCTTTCAATAAAAGATAAAAAGATTTCTGACGATCTGGAAGAAATAGAAAATTCTGTTCAGAAATTTGTCAAAAAATTTACTACTAAAGTTGCAGACTTGTCTGCAAATCGTTTATTTGAAGCCATTGAGGGTTATGAAAAGATTTCAGAAAAAATCGGAAAAATTTCTAGCTACGCTTATTTGGTTTACGCTTCCGACCTTTCCAATCAAGCCAATATTTCCTTTCATCAAAATACTAGTGAGACACTAAGCAAATTCGAATCCCAGCTTGTTTTTTTCTCGTTAGAATTAAACGCGATCAAAGAAAAAAAACTGGCCGAATTGCTCAAAAATACTCGGTTACAAAAGTACCAACCATTTATTCGCGATGTTCGTCTATTCAGGAAATACCAGCTTTCAGAAGAGTTAGAAAAATTTTCTATTGAAAAAAATATCACCGGAAAATCAGCCTTTATTCGTCTTTTTGATGAAACGGTTAACAATCTAAAATTTTCTTACCGTAAGAAAACTCTAAACTCGCAGGAAGTTTTTGATTTAATGAGTAATAAAGATGAGTTGGTGAGAAAAGATGCAGCTAAGGCAATAGGTAAAGTCTTCGAAGAAAATTCAAAACTTTTTGCTTTTATCACCAATATTTTGGCAAAGGATAAGGCGGTTGATGATTCTTGGCGAGGGTTTGAGAGTCCAATATCGGCGCGTAATCTGAGTAATTTTGTTGAAGATGAGGTGGTTGATGTTTTGATAGAAAAAGTAAGAGAAAATTACGGTAATATTTCGCATCGTTACTACAAAATTAAGGCTAAAATTCTTGGTAAAAAAAGTTTAAATTATTGGGATCGTAACGCTCCGCTTGATAAGGAAGATGATACTAAAATTGCATGGGATGATGCTAAAAACCTTGTTCTATCGGCATATGAAGAGTTTTCTCCAAAGATGAGGAAGATTGGAGAAATGTTTTTTGAGAAAAAGTGGATTGATGCTTCTGTTAGAACAGGTAAGGATTCCGGGGCGTTCTCTCACCCATGCGTTCCATCAGTTCATCCGTACATTCTGATGAATTACCAAGGAAAAGTGCGGGATGTAATGACTTTGGCTCATGAACTTGGACACGGCATTCACCAATATCTAGCGCGCTCGCAAGGTTATTTAATCAGTGGCACTCCTCTCACTCTCGCAGAAACTGCTTCGGTTTTTGGTGAACAATTAACTTTTCAAAAAATCTTAAAAAACGAAAAAAATCCTCAGAAAAAAAATCTGATTATTGCTGGTAAGGTTGAGGATATGATCAACACGGTCATACGACAAATTGCGTTTCTGCAGTTTGAGAAAAAGGTTCATGAGACTAGAAAAAGTGGCGAGATTTCGCTTGAAAAACTTTGTGAATTTTGGATGGAAATTCAAAAAGAAAGTCTTGGTTCGGTTTTTAAATTTGACGAAGAGTATCGCTTTTTTTGGTCATACATTCCGCATTTTATTCACTCGCCATTTTATGTTTATGCCTACGCTTTTGGCGATTGCTTAGTAAATTCTTTTTATGGAATTTACAAAAAAGGTGAGATAAAAAACTTCGAAGAAGAATACCTGAAGATGCTTTCCTCGGGAGGCTCTAAGCATCACAAAGAGATGCTTTCTCCCTTTGGTTTATCGATCAAAGAATCTGATTTTTGGCAGTCCGGATTGGATGTGATTTCTAGCTACATTGATCAAATTCACGCTGTCTAAGAACCTGGACAGGCCTAACACTTTTTTACTAACTAAAATTCAAATTGATGAGTAATGAAAAAGTAAAAACACGATCTAAATCACTGGCCAAGTCCTCAGTTAAAACTCCAGTTAAACCCATAGTTAAAACGCTAGCTAAATCACCGGAAATTGATGGTAACCAGCTTTGGGCGAGTAGATTTAGCAAGACTACTGATCCAATTTCCAAGAGATACACCGAGTCAGTTACGATTGATCGTCCCATGGTTTTACAAAGCATTTGGGGAAGCGAAGCCCATGTAATCATGCTTGCTAAGCAAGGTATTATCAAAGATTTGCATTGTAAAAAAATCCTTGAGGCTCTGCAAGAAATCAAAAAAGAATATTCTGCTGGAACCTGGGATTTGTCTTTGCAGGAAGAAGATGCGCAGATGAATATCGAACGTTATGCTATCGAAAAAGTTGGTATTGAAAATGCGGGCCGTATGCATACTTGCCGTTCAAGAAATGACCAAGTGCCTCTTGATACCAAGCTTTACACTAGAGATCGTTTGATTGAAGTAATAGAAAATGTTACTCAGATGGTAGACGTCCTTTTGAAGCAAGCGGATAGTCATACTGAAACATTGATGCCAGGTTATACCCATATCCAACATGCTCAACCAATCACTTATGCCTACTGGCTCACTCACCATGTTGCGGTGTTTTTGCGTGATACAAAAAGACTTCTTGCAGCCTACGATACCAACGATTCTAACCCGCTTGGTGCTGGCGCAATTAGTGGAACTTCTTTTCCAATCGATCGTAAACTAACCACTGAATTACTGGGATTTAAAACCATCCAAGAGCATGCGCTTGATGCCATTGGCAACAAGGATTCTACCATTGAAATTCTTAGCGTCATGTCGATTTTATTTGCGACAATTTCGCGCATTGCCAATGAAATTATCTACAATATCAGCTGTGAATTCGACACGATGATTTTAGATGATGGCTTCTCAATGGGAAGTTCAATGATGCCGCAAAAGAAGAATCCTGGAGTGCTCGAACTTGTTCGTGGTCGCACAGGTAAGATGTACGGCATGTTGATGCATATGCTTACGTTGATGAAAGGCCTACATTCCGGCTACAATCGCGATTATCATGAAGACAAGGTAACTTTAGTTGAGGGCTTGCAGCTTACCAACGAGACCATCGAAGTGATTAAGGGTGTGATGGAAACGCTTAAGATCAAAAAAGAACGTATGGAATTCTTGGCAACGCAAAATTTTGCAACTGCAACTGAGCTCGCTAATTACCTTGTTAAAAAGCATGATATTCCATTCCGTCTTTGTCATCGTATCGTTGGGCACGTAGTTCGTGCTCTTGTTGCTGAAGGAAAAAACTTCACTGACAAAAAACGTACCAAAGAATTGCTTGCTGAAAAAGACATCAAAATTTCTGACGTTGATTACGACCAATATCTCACTCCAAAGCATGTGATCAAAAATTATGATTGTATAGGTGGAGTGGCTCCAAAAGAGGTTACGCGCATGATAAGGGAAATGAGAAAAACTAACTCTGTTAACAAAAAAGAAATTGATGCGATCAAAAATCGTATTGTTACTGCGCAGCAAAAAACTGCAAAAATTGTTAATCTCATCCTTAAGCAAAACAAAACTGCTGAACAAGCTTTGAAAGCGGTTTTATAAAATGAGCAATCTATCTTTCCGACATCTGCTTGATGCTGATCAAATCAAAGAGAGTGACCTTGAGCAGCTCATCTCGTTAGCAGAAATCTATCGTAACAATGGCCATCAACAAAACTTTGCAGATGGCCATTGTCGCGGGCTAATTCTTTCCACACTTTTCTTCGAACCGAGTACGCGTACTAGATTTTCTTTCGAGTCAGCAATGTTGCGGCTTGGAGGAGGTGTTATTGCACTTGAATATGGTGAATCTTCGTCCGTAAAAAAAGGTGAAACCCTCTCTGATACTGGTCGCATAGTAAGTAATTATTCTGACATCATTGTGGTGAGACATCCGCAAATTGGTTCTGCTGCTGAGTTGGCGGAATATGCCTCAGTTCCAGTGATCAATGCTGGAGACGGTGCGAATCAGCATCCAAGTCAGTCTCTGGTTGATCTTTACACAATTTTTTGTGAGAAGGGTAGGTTGGATAATCTTAAGATTGGAATTCTTGGAGATCTAAAATATGGTCGTGCGGTACATTCTTTGTTGAATCTGATGAGCCGCAATTCTAGCAATTCTTTTACATTAATTTCGCATCCATCACTTGTTCTTGACTCAGAAAAAAAGAAAAATTTTGAAAAACGTGGATGCAGAATTACCGAAACATCTGATCTAGAATCTCCCATTGAAGACCTTGATATTCTTTATGTCACAAGGGTTCAGCAAGAACGTTTTCTTGATGTAAGTGAATATGAAAAAGTAAAAAACTTTTATCACATCAACAAAAAAACTTTAGCAAAAACTAGGCAAAATCTTACCATCCTTCACCCACTTCCACGCATTAACGAGATCGATCCAGAAGTTGATAACCTTCCACAGGCTCGCTATTTTGCTCAAGCGAATTACGGCGTTTATATCCGCATGGCCCTTCTCTCACTCATGACTGCCTAGAGACTTGGCAGTGCAGTGTCCAATCTAGCAACAGAGACAAGAAAAAAAATTGCCTTTAACAAGCTATCCTAAAATGCGACGGTTCTGTTTTTGAGGATCCTGCCAAAAAAACATCCGCAACATACCTTCCGTAAATATCCGTCTTGATGCTTTTGATGATTAAGAACGGAACATCTCGCAAAATTTCTTTTAAAACTTTCGTACTTTTTTTGCCCTTCCTAGTGTCACTTTCGGGAGCGTTGATTTTGGCTAATCGTAAAATTTCTCTGTGAAAGATTTTGAATCCGAGATCAAGAATGACGTGGATGGTGTCGCCGTCGACAATGCGTTCAAGTTTAGCTTTGTAAATGTGCAATTCGCGTGGTGTTGCAGTTGATTTTTGCAAAATATAATTTCCTTTTGAAGGCTCATCCGCGCCTTTACTAGAGCGCTTTACTACCTCAATAATTTCTGCTGCTTTCGGCAACTTTTCTTCCACTTCTCTAAAAATACCAAAGCCACAATCTAGATAATTTTGTGACGATCCTTCCAGTTTAATCACGGGGTAAGAGAATAATTTTCCTCGAGTTGGAGAGAGTTTTTTTGAAGAAGAATTAATTTTTTTTGTCGAAGATTTTTTTGCTGATTTTTTCTTACTTTTTGTATTTCTTTCAACCTCTTTAATCTCCTGCTCAAGCGTTCTGACATCCAAATTTTTCTTTTGAATCAATCCTTCAAAATATTTTCTTTTATCCATTTCTTTGATGCCGCTCAAGGTTTGGTAATGGCTCCAATTCAGGCCATTTTCATCTTTTGGAAGCTTTGGATAGGCTTGATAAAAACTGCGCATTTGGTACAAAACGCTTTTTGAAATCGAGATGTCTTGTGACAATTTCTCAATCAATTTTTTTCCGTAATCCCCACGATTATTTTTTTGTAAATGTTGATCAATCGATTGACCAATTTGCCAACTCATTACAACTTTTTGCCTCGTGACTGTATCGGCAATTTTGTCTTGAGTTTGTTTAAGACGTTGATGAATTTCTGCTAAAAATTTAGGATAATTGCTTAATTCGATTGCCATGTGAAGTTCTTTATTTATTGAGTTGGAAGGTATTTTTGGTACATTTTCCAGACCGTCTGGAAAATGATGAATTTTTAGAGGTTCCCTTTAGGTAATAAGGAGTGAAAAGATTTCAAACAGGCTTTTAAAATTTTAATTTTGTGACATGTCGTATCAAATACTAATCGCTCCCTACCACTTCCGTACTAACGCTTGAATACCAATGATGCTAGATTCAAAAGAAACGAAAGAGAAAATTTTATCTGAGTTTTTAACGATTTGTGAATTTGATGGATGGACATTGAATTCTTTGATACGAGCGGTAAAAAACGCCGGAATTGATGAAAAATTTCTACCACTGATTTTTGAAAATGACGTTCTGGACATAGCTAAATTCTATATCCAATCACAAAACGAAAAAAGTGCGAAAGTGATTTTTGAGATTGATGATTTTCATGCAAAAAAAATTCGTGATAAAATTCGTATCTCACTTTATTCGCGTTTTGAAATTGAAAAAGATCATAAAATTATCTTGCAAAGATTAATAAATTTTTATCTTAATCCAAAAAATTTTCTTAATTTAGAAATCGGCGTTAGGCCTTTATTTCAAGGGATGAAGGCTTGTTACGAAATAGCAGATTTTATTTGGAAAGTGATCAATGATCAATCAACTGATTTCAATTTTTATACCAAAAGAGCTACGTTGGCTAAAATTATTTTGCGAAGTTTGTTGGTCTTTTTAAAAGATGAGTCGAATGATTTGCAAAAAACTAAAATGTTTATCGACTCTCAAATTGAGGCGGTGATGAGGTTTGAAAAGAAAAAATCGCAGGTAAAAAAGTTTTTTTCTGAAGTTAAAAATATGTCAGAAAAAGCTTTTTTGGACGAGAATGGATTACCAAAATCTCCAAAAAATCTCATTAAGGATTTACCATTTTTTAGATTAATAAAATTCAAAAGATAATGGCTACAACCTTTAATTTACTCGACCTAATATTCATTGGGTTTTCTATAATTTTTGTTTTAACCGCATTTCTTCGTGGCTTTGTAAAAGAAATTTTTGCTCTGTTCAACTGGGTTTTGGCCTTTGTTATTTCTTACGCCCTAGCTCCGTATTTTGGAAAATTACTGCAGTTTTATACCAGTAAATTGACGGCGATTTTTCTGTCGCAAATTATCATTTTTACGACAGTTTTTATTATTGCATTTTTTTCTACATCCTCTCTGTGCAAGTCTATTAAGGACAAGATCCCAAAGGTTTTTGATCGTTCTCTCGGCGTACTATTCGGTCTCTTTAAAACCTTGCTTATTTTTGGATTTCTTTATGCGACTGCAACCAATGTTTATGGCATGATATTGGCAAAAGAGGTCAATGAAGAGAAATTTCCGAATTGGCTGGTGGAAGCAAAATGTTATAATTTGATAAAAATTTCTGGTAATTTGATTGATCCTGCAGTGAAGGTGTTTCTAAGTGAAATATCGGATAATTTTGAAAAGAATGGTATGCAGAAATTGATTGAAGAAAATCCGCTGAATGAGAAGAAAGATGCTGTTGATGATTTAAATGTAGGCGATCCGGATAAGTTACTGAAAGATGTTATGAAAATTCAGAATGATAAGGGTTACAGTAAGAAGGATATTGAGAAGATGAATCGGCTAATTGAAATTGTTCAGTAAAGGGAACCTCTAAAAAACTCGTGTTGGGTTTAACTTAAAGCTTTAAAATTATGTTTAGACTTACAGGAAAAAATGCATTAGTGACAGGTGCTACTGGTGGCATTGGAGCTGCAATTGCTAAGGCTTTAGCCAAGCAAGGTGCAAAGTTGGTTTTATCTTCAACGAAAGAGATAAAACTTCAGGAGTTAGCAAATGAAATAGGTGGAGATGTAAAATATATTGCATGCAACTTATCAGATTCGGCAGCTGTTGATGCCTTATTTGACAAGGCAGAAGAGCTTCTCGGGCAAATTGATATTTTGGTCTGTAATGCTGGAATTACTAAAGACAATCTCATACTCAGAATGAAGGAGGAAGACTTCAATCACGTGTTAGACGTAAATCTTAAATCTACCTTCATCCTCAATCGTAATGCTATCAAGAAAATGGTGCGTCGCAAATATGGTCGCATCATTAACATTGCCTCGGTTGTCGGAGTTACCGGAAACCCTGGCCAATGCAATTATGTTGCCTCAAAAGCTGGCATGATTGGCATGAGTAAATCTCTTGCAGCAGAAGTTGGGAGTCGAAATATTACCATCAATTGCGTTGCTCCAGGCTTTATTTCAAGTCCAATGACGGATATTCTAACTGAGCAACAAAGAGAGACAATTTTAACGAAAATTCCTGCAGGAAAAATGGGGGAGGCGGAAGATATCGCGAAGAGTGTTGCTTTCCTCGCAAGTGAAGATGCTAGATATATCACGGGACATACATTGCACGTGAATGGTGGAATGTTTATGAATTAATCATAGGACTTACGCAAAACCTCGTCTCGCTTAGAAATTTCCAAATGCGGAAACCTCTTTGCGATACTCGCTTTGCGTAAGTCCTAAATCAAAAATAACATGATTGGCAAACTCCGTGGTTTTATTGATTCTGTCTCTGATGATAGAGTGCTTTTGGATGTTGGGGGGGTTGGTTACGTCGTATTTGTCTCGTCAAAAACTTCTTCTTTTCTTAAGCAGCTTCCTAAGGAACGGGAAGTCTCTCTAACCGTTGAAACCATTGTCAAAGAAGATGCAATCGAGCTTTACGGATTCGCTTCTGAAATAGAAAAAATATGGTTTCTTGAACTTACGAAAGTTCAGGGAGTTGGAGCAAAAATGGGGCAAAAAATTTTAGGATTCTTTGCAATTGAAGATTTGGCAAAGGCTTTGATTTCTTCTGATGTAAAATCTTTTTCGCAGATTTCTGGAATCGGCCCGAAGCTTGCCAGTCGCATTACTACTGAGTTAAAAGATTCTCCAAAGAAGCTTGGAATTGACGTTTCTAGCTCTGTTTTTGATGTAAGAAATTCTGGTAATTTTGAAAATATTTCTTCCAATCAGATTGCTTCCGATGCTATTTCAGCCCTTGAAAACCTTGGTTACAAGCGGCATGACTGCTTGAGAATCATAGATTTTTTCTTCAAAGATAATCCATCAATTACGTTAGAAAGCTTAATCACTTATTCCCTACGTGAATTAAGTAAAAATAAATTCTAATGGTTTCTAAAAACGCAAATCTAATCCCAACAAAGCTCGAAGAAGAGAAGCACGAGAACATTCTTCGCCCGACTTACCTATGTGATTTTTTGGGTCAGGAAAAGCTGAAGGAGAATCTTGGAATTTTTATTAATGCTGCAAAAAATCGTGGGGAGGTTCTTGACCACACCTTGTTTTATGGACCTCCCGGTCTTGGCAAAACTACTCTTGCGCAAATCATTGCCCATGAAATGGGAGTTGGATTCAAAGGGACAGCAGGGCCAGTAATAACTAAGTCCGGAGATCTCGCAGCCCTTCTGACCAATCTGCAATTTGGTGATATTTTTTTCATCGACGAAATTCACCGTCTCAACAAAAACATCGAAGAAGTTCTCTACGCTGCGATGGAAGATTTCAAGCTCGACATCATCATTGGTGAAGGGCCGGCAGCGCGCGCAATTAAAATTGACCTACCGAAATTTACTCTTGTTGGCGCTACTACGCGTATGGGACTAATTGCCAATCCGTTAAAAGATCGTTTCGGAATTCCGTTGCGTATCAACTTTTACAGCCCAGCTGAGCTTGAGCAAATTGTGGTTCGTGATGCTAGAATTCTTGGAATTGAAATCGAAAAAAATGCTGCGTTTGAAATTGCTAAAAGATCGCGGGGAACTCCTAGAATAGCCATTCGTCTGCTAAAAAGAGTTCGTGATTTTGCAGGAAATGCAGGAGAAAAAACAATCAGACAAGAGGTTGCAGATTATGCTTTGAAGCAGTTAGAAATTGATGCGGCTGGTCTCGATTCTTCAGATCATCGCTACCTACGTTTTATTTCTGTCAATTACCGTGGTGGGCCGGTTGGGATTGAAACTATTGCGGCAGCGATTGGTGAAGAAAAGGATACTGTTGAAGATACGATTGAGCCTTACCTCATTCAACAAGGTTTTATCGAAAAAACTCCCAGAGGCCGTATTTTGACTGGAATTGCAATTCAACATTTGCATGATTCCAACTAGACAAAACATCACAAATTTTACCAAGAGTGAGCTAGAAGAAGAGTTCATAAAGCTTGGTGAGAAGCCATTCCGTGCTAGGCAAGTTTGGAATTGGTTTTATACGAAAGGTGTAAAATCATTCGCGGAAATGGGAAATATTTCTAAAGAAATCAGAAATATTTTAGATGAAAATTTCTCCTTATCACGTCCCGAAATCTCCAAAGATCTCATCTCTTTTGATGGTACTCGAAAATGTCTTATAAAATTCTCCGATAGTCGCGAAGTTGAATTTGTTTTTATTCCAGAAGAAACGAGAGCAACGCTCTGCATATCGTCTCAGGTTGGATGTACGTTGTCCTGCAAATTCTGTCATACCGGTACTCAAACATTTGTACGCAATCTCGAAGCTGGAGAAATTGTTGCTCAGATATTAATGGCTAAAGATTTAATAGATGATTGGAACAAGAGTAATAGCTGCCTAACCCACATAGTATTTATGGGCATGGGTGAGCCATTTTTCAATTATGATAATGTGGCAAAAGCGGTGAAGATTTTAAATGATGAAGATGGTCTTAGCATTTCGTCACGTAGAATTACTATTTCAACTTCAGGTCTAGTCCCTGAAATTTTACGTTCTGCATCTGAATTAAAGACCAACTTGGCAATATCTTTGCATGCCACTAATGACGCGCTTCGAACTGAGATTATGGCGATTAATAAAAGATATCCTTTAAAGGATTTGTTGGGCGCTTGCAAAACTTACAACCAATTTAATCCGGGTAAAAAAATTACTTTTGAATATGTGATGTTGAGGGGTGTGAATGATGGGGAGGGGCAGGCGAATGAGTTGGTGGGATTGATTAAAAAATTTAATCTTAACGCGAAGATTAATTTAATTCCTTTTAACCCTTGGGGCGGTTGTGGTTATAATAGTTCTGATCTTGTTACAATTGAAAGGTTTCAGAGAATTTTAAAAGATGCAGGATTAATTTCCCCGATAAGAAAGACTAGAGGAGATGATGTTTTGGCGGCTTGTGGGCAATTAAGATCTGAGTCCGAAAGGAAAAAGAAGGCGTAAAAAAACCAGACCAGTTATTTACCGGTCTGGTTCAAGTGAAACGATTCCGGTTGGAATCAAATCAATTATTTTTTTACAGCTGGTGTTTCTGCAGTAGTTGCAGCAGCGGCAGCAGCTTTTTTAGAGCCTTTTTTAGGCATTGCAGCTTTACCAGTTTCTGCAGTTGTAGCAGTTGCGGTAGTAGCAGCAGTTGCAGTAGCAACAGTTGCAGCTGGAGCTTTAGCAGCGTTTTGTGCGTTAGCAGAAACTGCGAAAAGTATAGATACTGCAGCAATGATTAATGAAAGTTTTTTCATAGAATTTATTAATGTTTACGACGCGTTGGTTTTTAATTACCACCCAATACCGGATGGCTTCTTTCTTTGTAAGAAGACTTGTGTGCAGCACATAACTACCACACATCAGTTTCTGCAAAACAATTGAAAGTGCCGGGTCAAACTATTTTTCGTTTTTTATCTGTCAAAAGATTTACTAAAATTCCGCTCTAATAATTTTTATTCCAAGCATAAGAAGTAAAATTGCATTCATAAGAATGATGATTTGGGCTATTTTTTTAAACCAAAGGGAATCGATTTTAAAAAAGAAATAACTCCCAGAAGCAACAAGCAAAAGGCTTGGAATAGTTGAGATCCCGAATAAAAACATTCCAATGCAAGCTAAATATGGTTTTGTTATTGATGCTGAAATCAGAAATGCTCCGTATAGAAGTCCGCAGGGGATGAATCCTAAAACTAATCCGAGTAAGTATCCATTTAGTCCACGAGGGTTTAAAAAAAGAGGTGACAATGTTTTTGGAAGAAATTTCCATAAACTTCTTTTAAAGCCACCCTTACGAAATCGCTTGCTTGGTTGGTTTGGTGCTGGGTCAGTTATGCAAATCTTTGCACTCTCCATTTCTGCACTCCAACCAACTCCCCAAGCCTTTCCGGAAGGGTGGTTTCGAAAGAGGTCCATTATTTTTTTGGTAATTTTTTTCTCAAAAAAAATATTTAAGAAGAATAGCGAGGCTAGTAACAGAAGTATTCCAGATATAAATTTAAATCTTACAAATTCTTGAATATTTTTTGTGAAAAATGAACAAAAAAATCCGATGATTGAGTAGGTCGTAATGCGTCCGAAATGATATGGTAAGAGTGCGAGATTTTTTAGTTTTTCAAAGTTAGAAAAATTTTTTACCTCAACTTGCTGTAAGCGATTGGAGACTTGAGTTAGAACGAATGGGCCGCACATTCCGCTGCAATGAGTGAATCCTCCGAAAAATCCAAGAGATATCAGGGCGACGATGTCCAATGGAATATTTAAATCATTAAGCATTTTTGATTGTTGTTTTTTTATAGTGTCTGCACAAAACATATACCCAGCCAACTTCAAGAAGTTGATTGGGTATAGTTTTTATTTTTACGCGACACGAGTCGCGCCCCGCCTTGCGGGGATCCCCGTTATACCGAATCTGATAAAAAAGATCGGTATGTTGAATCAGATTCGGTATATTCCGTAAATCCTAGATCCTTTATCGTAACATCTTCTTTCGCAAAATTATGAAAATAAATTTTACTAAATCAGTCAATTTTTCTGTGCTTAAAAATTCAGTGCCGGTTTTGGTATTAACTGAAGAGCAAGTAAAGAAATCTAGCATAAAATCAGTTAAATTTGCTAAGGAAAATTTTGAGTTTAGCGGAAAAAATAATCAGGCACATATTGTTACATCAGATGGACAAATGCTCGTTGTGATTGGTGCTGGAGAGGAAAAAAAATTAGATGATTTAGCATTCCAAAAGATAGGATCGAAAATTGTCGCCTTCTTAAATTCTGCAAAAATTCAAGACGGAAGTATATTTTTTGAGTTACAAAATTCTCATAAAAACGTTGCTAATATCGCATTTGGCGCACTTCTACAGAGTTATCGTTTTAATAAATATTTCGTTGATAAGAAGAAAGACAAAGATCTGAAAGTTAAATCTCTTACTCTGATGGTACGAGATGTAAGTAAAGCGCAAAGTGAATTTACCTCTCTAAAAATTCTTGCCGACAATATTTTTCTAACACGTGATTTAGTTTCTGAACCTTCAAATATCCTGAATCCAGAGGCCTATGCTGAAATTTGTAAAGGCTTAAAAAAAGATGGCTTAGAAGTTGAGGTTCTTGGTGAGGTGGCAATGAAAAAATTGGGAATGGGTTCTTTGCTTGGTGTCGGGCAAGGCAGCGAAAGAGAGTCGCAATTAGTAATTTTAAAATGGAATGGCGGAAAGAAGGGAGATCAGCCTCTAGCCTTTGTTGGAAAGGGTGTAACTTTTGATACTGGTGGAATTTCCATCAAGCCCTCGAACAATATGGAAGACATGAAAACTGATATGGCTGGTTCTGCCGTTGTTGTTGGATTGCTTCGTTGTCTTGCGCAAAGAAAAGCAAAAGTAAACGTAGTTGGTGTAATTGGTCTGGTTGAAAATATGCCATCAGGTACGGCACAAAGACCTGGTGATGTCGTAAAATCAATGTCTGGTCAAACTATTGAAGTAATCAATACTGATGCAGAAGGAAGGTTAGTTCTTGCTGATGCATTGCACTACACAAATACCAAGTTTAAGCCAAAATTTATCGTTGATTTGGCAACTTTGACCGGGGCTATCATTGTTTCTCTCGCTGATATTTATGCTGGATTATTTTCGAATGATGATGATTTGTCAAAAAAACTTGAAGTTTGTGGAAACAAGACTGGTGAGCGTGTATGGCGTCTTCCTCTTGGAAGTGAATATGATGAAATGATAAATTCAGATATTGCTGACATGAAAAATGTTGGTTCCGGACGTGGCGCTGGAAGCATTACTGCAGCCCAATTTCTTCAACGATTTGTTGGAAAAACAAAATGGGTGCATCTTGATATTGCTGGTGTTGCTTGGAAAGGGAAGGGGGATGTAATGTCGGTGAAGGGTGCGAGTGGATATGGAGTAAGGTTGCTTAATGAGTTAGTAAAAATTTATGAATAAATAATATCATGTCACATCCAAACTATAGAAACAACGGTAACGGTAAGAATAGCAATCCATTCACGCAAGATCAAAAAAGTAAGGAAGAACCTTGGTCTGGCGTGATGGCGACTCTTATTTTTTCTGTATTCGCGTGTCCTATAATTGGGGGTGGTTTTCTGTATGCTGGGGTTGCTGCATTTCATGCCTTAGGTGGAGCTGCTGCTGGAGCTGCTGCTTTTACGGGACTCTTGGCTGTTGGCATTGGTGCTGCCGTTGCTGTCTCAATAAAGGCTGCCAAGTATCATGCGAATTCTGGCGATAAAGAACGGGGCGATAAAGAACAGAGCGTTCCCAACCAGAGACAATCAGAGCAGCAATCTCCAACTCACACAGAGCAGCAATCTCCAACTCACGCAGGGCAGCAATCTCCAACTCACGCAGGGCAGTCATCGTCATATAAACCCATACCTATACCACATGGGTTAACAGCTAAATCTAATGTGGGGGGGGCAATCCAAATAGATAATGACAACAAGTACAAAACTTCTTCCGGTTCATAAAAGATTCGATATTTCATTTTCGCATGGCGAAGGAATGTATCTTTTTTCGGATGAGAAAAAATATCTCGATTTTGGTGCTGGAATTGCCGTGAACGCCCTTGGTCATTGCCATCCAAAAATGGTAGATGCAATTACATCTCAAGCTAAAAAGTTGTGGCATGTGTCCAATATCTACAATGGAAATGAGTTAAACTCTTACGCAGAAAAACTTGTTGGTAACACAATTTTTGATTATGCTTTCTTTTGTAATTCTGGAGCTGAAGCGGTTGAGTGCGTAATTAAAATGATCCGTCATCATTTTTTTGCCAAGGGTCAGAAAAACAAAAATCGTATCATTACTTTCACCGGGGCATTTCACGGTAGAACAATTGCAACAATTTCTGCGGCAGCGAAGCAAAAATATCTTGAAGGTTTTGAGCCGGCATTACAAGGCTTTGATAATGTTGAATTTGGAAATATTGAGGCGGTTAAAAATGCGATTGGTCAAGACACTGCAGGAATTTTGATTGAACCAATTCAGGGTGAAGAGGGGATTCGCGTGGCTGATAAAAATTTCATTCACGAGTTAAGAAAAATTTCTGATGATCACGGATTGTTGTTGGCATTTGACGAAGTGCAGTGTGGCATGGGAAGAGCAGGGCATCTTTTTGCTTACGATTATTACGGGGTGAAGCCTGATTTAATCGCTAGTGCCAAAGGAATTGCTGGAGGGTTTCCACTTGGTGCTTGTCTAGCCACTGTGAATGCTGCAAACGGAATGTCTCCCGGAGTTCATGGCACAACTTATGGCGGCAATCCTCTGGCCATGTCAGTTGCGAGAGCGGTTTTAGATGTGATTCTTGAAGATGGGTTTTTGGATCATGTTAAGACTTGCGGGGCAATGCTGAAGACGGAGTTGCAAAAGTTACAAAATGAATTTCCTGATTTGATTGAAGAGGTGAGGGGTGTTGGATTGATGCTTGGAATCAAGATCAATCAGAAGGTAGAAAATTTTGATCTTGTAAGAAAATTAATTGATTTAGGTCTTTTAACAATTCCCGCAAATGACAATGTGATTCGAATCATGCCATCATTGATTGTAGAGAGTGATCATGTTGTTGAGGCTATTTCAAAAATAAGAAAAGCGTGTTTGAGTTTTTGAGAGAAATCACTCAATGAGTGAAGTCGAAGTTGTCGCGGTTCATCTAAAAAAATTTCCAGCACGTTTCTTGTCAGCTTCATTTGCCTCAAATTCTCGTAAAGAGCAGTTCACGGCCTGTTCAGGAGGTAAATCTAGTTTGAATGATCGATTAAGATCAAATCTTACGGCAGTATATTTTTCGCTAGTTCTTAACTCTTTCTTATCCTTCGCCGCCTTTTTAATTGCCGCATCAACATCGCTCATGCGAGCATATCTTACGAAGATTCTGAGCCCGTCAGGGCATAATATTTCAGTATGAACTTTTATTACCTTCTCCATTTTACAGGAAATAAGGTTAAGCGTGATTAGTGCGAGTAGTGTGACTAACCCGTTCTTCATCGATCTAGCCTAAAAATTCAGAATTGAATTTCGTAACTTTCTTAGCAGCGGAATCCATCAACAACGAATTCACAAAAATTTTCTTTCCGCATTTTTTTACTCCAGAAAGCATGTAACCGTCGGTTACGCCAGCGCAGGCAAAAAGCACATCACCTTTGGCCATTTCTTCTGCGGTGTATTTTTTGTTTAGGTCGGAAATTCCCATTTTTTTAGCGCGCTCAATTTGCTTTTGATTGTTGTCAAAAATCAAACGACCCATCATTTGCCCACCAACAACACGAAGCGCTGCTGCCGCAAGAACACCTTCCGGAGCGCCCCCAATCCCCATGTAGGCATCAATTGCTGAATGCTTTCCGCCAGAAGTGCAGGCAATTACTCCAGCAACATCACCATCTCCAATCAATCTAATTCTTGCTCCTGCTTCTCTAACTTTTGCAATTAATTCTTGGTGACGAGGGCGATCAAGAATCATTACGGTTAAGTCTGAAATACTGCGATTCTTGGCTTTAGCAAGGTTTTGAAGATTTGTTTTTGGGGAATTGTCGAGGTCAATTATTCCTTCCGGCAATCCTGCTCCAACTGCAATTTTATCCATGTAAACATCTGGGGCGTGAAGAAATCCCCCCTTATTTGCGAAAGCAATTACTGCTAACGAGCTCTCGCCAGCATTAGCGCAAATCGTTGTTCCTTCGAGTGGGTCAAGTGCGATGTCAATCTCAATTCCGCCAGTTCCAACCCTTTCTCCGATGTAGAGCATTGGAGCTTCATCACGTTCTCCTTCGCCAATTACAATGGTTCCGGCAATGTTCATGAGATTTAAATTCTTGCGCATTGATTCGACTGCAGCGTGATCTGCGGCCATGTTGTCACCTTTGCCGATCCAGTCGTAGCAAGCGATTGCAGCTTTTTCTGCGACTTCGATTATTTGGGATGAGAGGGAGGTGATGGATGACATGATTTTAATTTTTAAAGTTTACGGATAAGGGCAAAAATTAATATTCCATCACTTTTACCCATTTCCCTTTTTCCAAATCTTTGTAATGCTCGAAGAAATGTTTGATTTTATTGAGCAAAGTTTCTGGCAAATCTTTGTAAGATTCAACATTCTCAAATTGTGAATTTAGTTTTTTAGCTGGCACTGCGAGAATTTTT
>CAMDJN010000018.1 GCA_945900795.1 Rickettsia typhi
AAATAGGTGCGAATGGCTCTACGCCTTATTTCAGCCTGTGTTTCTTTGCTTAGTTTTCTAAAATCTGTCTTGTTCATGCGCTGGAGGATAGCGCGGGGCTGTTAAGGTTGCAAGGGGAATGTTTTAGTTTTATATCCTCGGGGTAATAGGATTCTTTTGAAGGAAGATTTTTATCAGTTTCATTACCGTGTATGTAAGCTGCTTCCCACTGAAGCGCAACATTCTGAGCTAACTTTAGTTCTGGTGGAGTAAGTACTGTTTTGTTTTTAGGAGGCATGTTAGTTGGAGATTAATTTACAATTATAGGGCTGTCGCAAGTCACAATACCAATCGAGATCTCAAAAAAATTTGGAAGAAACAAATCTTCAATCTCTCGAGAGTTGTAATGAGATTAAAAATATCGTCAATCATCAGGCGAGAAAATGTTTAGATTTCAGAACCACTGTTGAGGTTTTTTATAAAACTAAAACGATGAGGTTGGTTGCGCTGGAAGATTAAATTCACCCAGAATCATCGAAGCTGACATGATGAACGCCATGATTAAAGCCATGAAGAATGAAAAAAGAACACGCAGAGTTTTCAAAAATTTGCGTAATTTAGTCATGTTTTAACTTTTTGTTGATCGCTGTTTTGTTACTTGATTTTACTGGTTTAGTCTCTTTACCACTAAACCATTTCTTTGCCAAATGATTAATTTCATCAAGTAACTTATTAAGCTCTTTGCCACGTTTAGTAAGGCTGTAAGTAACTTTCGGTGGAATTGTTTCTTCCTGACAACGATCAATGATTCCATGATCTTCTAGCATGCGCAGCCTTTCCGTGAGCATTTTGGCAGAGATTAGTGGCATGGCTTTTTTTAACTCGCCGAATCGTTGTGAACCTTTTGATTTGATCAGCCACAAAATGTAAGTCGTCCACGGACCGCTTAAAAGACTGAGTAATTGATGAATCGGACAAAGTCCGCTGGCTTTACATTCAACAGACGCTTCTTTTTTTGCTGGTTGTTTTTTGGGGATTTTTGGAAGTATCATTTTTGTTTTGAACTTTTTTAGGTTACTTTAAGGTACCTACTTGATTAAAGTAATTCACTTTACAATTGTAACTTCGATCTTTTTGATCAAGTAATTTTTTACTCAATTTCTTAACCTTAATATAAAACAATATTATGTATAAACTCTACTACTCTCCCGGAGCTTGCTCTATCGCTGTTCACGTCGCTTTGAATGAAATTGGCGCCAAGTTTGAATTGGAAAATGTTTCGGTTCCAAACGGTCAACCAAAGTCACCAGAGTTTCTAAAAATTAACCCTCGAGGCGCTGTTCCAGTTTTAAAAATTGATGACTTTATTTTGCGTGAAGGTGCGGCAATTTTAATTTATTTACTCGACAGCAATAAAAATGATCTTCTTCCACAATCAGGATTGGAGCGCGCTGCCGCTCTTGAATGGTTAACTTTTGCTAATTCGACACTTCATCCAGCCTACAGTAGAATCTTTTTCATGATGCGTCATTTTGGGGATGAGGCTTCGGCAAATCCAGTTTACAAACTAACGATTACGCAAATACAAAAATATTGGGATGAAATCGAAGAACGTCTTGTGACCAATGAATACTTAGCTGGAAACAAAATCACGATTTCAGATATTTTGGTAACGGTGATTGCTAATTGGTCCGGATATTTTGGTTCGGCAATAACATTTGGTCCAAAAACTAAAGCTTATTTTACCCAAGTAATTTCT
Source organism: Rickettsia typhi (assembly GCA_945900795.1). Classification (GTDB taxonomy): domain Bacteria; phylum Pseudomonadota; class Alphaproteobacteria; order Rickettsiales; family UBA1997; genus UBA2645. The sequence continues at coordinate 1,739 of CAMDJN010000018.1, forward strand.
CGTCCATCTTACAAAAAAGCTTTAGAAGTTGAGGGCGTAACTTACAAAGCTAATTTGTAATCATCGTCACCCATTTTCTTTGCAGGACTTACATTTTCGTAGGTCCTGCTTCAACCCAGATCCGTCGTTAGAAATAACGACGGATCTGGGTTCAATAAAACACAATGAACGAAACATGAAAAAACTTAAATCATTATTCACCGCAATTACTTTATTTGGCGCTCTGACATCCAATTCTTTTGCTGCTGAGAAATACAGCTTTGAGCCAAGCCACTCCGGTATTACCTGGTCTGCTAATCACTTCGGCTTTTCTAATCCTTCAGGAAAATTTACTGATGTTGCCGGAACAATCATCTTTGACGAAAAGAATCCGCAAAAGTCTTCCGTTGAAGTAACAATTGGTCTTGCGAGCGTTAGTACTGGCCTTCCTAAATTTGATGAGCATTTGAGGAGTAAAGATTTTTTTGATGTTACAAATTTTCCTAAGGCAAAATTTGTCAGCAAAAAGATTGTCGTTACTGACAAGAATAAGGCCAAAATCACTGGTGACCTTACCCTACTCAAGATTACTAAACCTGTTACTCTTGACGTGACCTTCAATAAATCTGGAGTGAATCCGATTAACCAAAAGCAGAGCATTGGTTTCAGCGCTACTACCGTAATCACTCGTTCCGAATTCGGTATTAACTACGCTATTCCAGGAGTATCTGATCAGGTGAATATCACCATCGAAGCTGAGGCAAATCGCTAATAGACTTAACACAATTAAAGATACCGAACTCTGTTTGGTATCTTGGGGTTCCCCACAAATGTGGGGCGTTGCGAGTGCGACGTAAAAAATACAAAATATACCCAATCAACTTTTTGAAGTTGGTTGGGTATAAACTGTCGTAAATTCTACCTTTTACTCCAAAACAACTAACGGTTTTTTTAGTTAAGTTAGGCGCTTTTTAGTTACGTTCTTGAACAGCTCAGCGCAAGAAAATTGCCTTTGTTGATCTGATCGAGCCTAGATCTACTGAAGTTGGAGGTAAGGATGGCAATATTGGGGAGGTGGTTAATTTTTAGAGGTGGCCTTGAATCAGTAGCTACTCGGTTGTTTGTAATTTTGGAAGCATTGGGAAGGGATACATATCACTTCCCGCGCTAGGTTTTTCTCAACTGAATTTTTAATTTGAAAATTAAAAACTAGAAAATCTCTGAAACTAAGATTTTAACAAAATTTATTTGCTTAGAAGTTGGATTCTTAGAGACACCCTTAAGTTTAAGCAATAACACAGCATCCTCCTTCTTTTTTATCTACTATTCCACCAGCAGCTTTACGAGCGCTTGTTGGAATAATCCTGGTGGCTGGTAGCACTACTGCAGCTGGAATAATCTTGGCAGCTGGTGGGACTGCGGCTAGAATAGCACCAGGGATTGGTGGGATCGGTCTTGTTGTTTCGAATTTATCTGGGTTCATCATCTTATTAAAATCAGTAACCGACGAAGAAACATTTCTAGCTAAGTTACGTACTTGTGTGTCTCCGAGGGCTATAGGTGAACATTCTTTTAGAGTTGATTTCCATTGCCCATTTTCTCCAAGAGTCGGTATTTCAAAATGCTGTGAACACTGTAAATACTCCACACCGGGAAGCACTTTTTTTTCCAACTCAGAACTGAAAAGTATCTTTCCGTCTACCGCCTGAAGAACTGAACTGGAACCATAGCCATAAGACGATGAGACGCTATCTTTCAAACACAACACACTATCTACTGTATCGCCCTTACCGAGAACAAATAGCATCGATGTTACGAATTGATCCTCTGGGGTTTGGCGAGTCACTACAAAATGAACTAGCTTTCTCCCATCCGGCAACTCCCCCACTTTTTTTGTGCACGAACTCCGACCAGACTTAAGGTCTCCATCGGGTAGACTACAAACGTAACTCACAGCCGCTGGCGTCACAAGCGATTCACCTCTTGGTATTACAAATTTTGTCAGATCAAACTCTGGTTTCATCATTGCAGAAAACCAGTCATCAACCTTACCAGGAGCTGATGCATCTCCTGAAGCAGGCACTGGAGCTGGCACTGGAGTAGTCACTGGAGCGGGCGCTGCAGACACTTGTTTACTTTCGTAGTAGCTACGAATTGATTCCCAGAAATTGAGTCGTGTCTCTGGTGAGTCGGGTGTAAACTCGATTACCCCAGGTTTAACACTTCCTTTACGATCAGCAAAGCTTGGGGAGATCGTTATTTTAAAGCCTTCCTTCTCTAAATAAACCCTTTCCTTAAATGATTGGCCAAAAGTCACCTTTATCGCATTGTTATCATCATCTTGAAATGAGTAACTGCTGCTTTTAAGGGTGGCGGCTTGTTGCAGAAAAAATTTACTTAGATCATCTGCGCTCCATTGTTTTGTGGTTAAAGGAGTAAGCCCCGCAATAGGTGCGGTGGCTTCTACTCTTTTAACTCTTGGTGGTGCAACTACAGCGGGGGCCTCAGTTTGTAGGCCCTTCGCTCTTTCCAATTGTTGATTGTACGTCTCGCAAACTATCTGACCTAACCCAGTCAATGTTTCATTATCATAACCAAGAGTATCCACGGTTTGCATGACTCCAAAGTGGAGTATGTTGTCTTTAGGATTTTGCCAAGATTCTACGTCTTTATACCCACTCTTAAAGGTATTAGTAACCAATCTATTCTGAGCCGCTTCCCTTTCTTTCTTCGACCCAAAAGTTAGGACGAGTTGCTTTGATACACCGTCTTTGGTTGAGTTGACTAACTCCGCTTTAACAACACCCACGATTTCATTTAATCTTCGAATCATTACTTGAACATCTTCGGCGGCTGTATCACCTCTTCCTCCAACTACTACATTACCTGTACTTGATTTTGACATTTTTTTATTAAAATTAAGTTAAGAAATAATAAGAGCTATCGACCTCAAGACCTTATGTACAAGGTATGATTTCTTTAAAATCAAGATAAGGTGGGATGATCGCTGAACTGCCTTTATAAATCCAACCATCAAAAATACGCTGCATCTTTTGAGAAGGGACTACTCATTTTAATTTTCCATAAATCTTTACCAAACTTTATGGCTTCCGGATCACATTCCGTAATAATATCGAGAAAAGACTTAGGAAGCTAAGCAGTCACACTTCCCCAACAAAAAAATCTGAAGAAAAAAGATAAAATAATTGCTGATAAACTAAAGCCCGCACTCAATCTCATAACCCAGTAGTCAAACAAATGAAGGCATGATTATGAAATTAAAGAATGCACTCGAAAATTTGTTGCCTAAAAATTTCTAAAAAAAAATCTAATTTTTAGAGACTCCCTTTGGCAAAAATTTCTTCACCGATCTTGGAATTGCTTCTGTAATTTTTAGAGCCTTTTTTTACAAAATGGAGCATTAATGTTTTTTAAAATATCCTTCTTACTAACCATCATTCTTTGCTATTCCTCAACTGCGCAAAGTGCTGAAAATAAACAGAACATGAGTAGAATTGACCAGAAAAAAACCATCGAAAACCTCACAGATTTACAGAAATTCGTGACCCAAAATAATGGCACTGAGCCGGCGTTTCAGAATGAATTTTGGAACAATAAAAGGGATGGAATTTACGTCGATGCAGTCTCCGGTAAGCCGCTTTTTTCATCAAAAGACAAGTACGATTCTGGAACTGGCTGGCCCAGCTTTACCAAACCAATTGATGATGGTGAAATCATGCAAAAAACAGACCGTTCCCACGGCTCTTCACGTGTGGAGGTTCGTTCTAAAAATGCCAATTCTCACCTCGGTCACGTCTTTGATGACGGGCCTTCCGACAAGGGTGGGAAGCGCTTCTGCATCAATTCCGCTGCAATGCGTTTTATTCCAAAGGAAGATCTAAAAAAAGAAGGGTACGAGGAATATTCCAAACTATTTGAGCCAAGCAAAGACAAGACAAAGCCCACCAGTAAATACGAAAAAACAATTCTCGCTGGAGGCTGTTTTTGGGGAATGGAAGAATTGATCAGCAAGCTTGATGGGGTAGTTTCAACTAGGGTTGGATATGCAGGGGGGAACATTGCAAGCCCAACTTACAAAATCGTTACAACCGGATTAACGAATCACGCCGAAAGCATTGAAATCACTTTCGATCCCACCAAAACCAATTACGAAAAAATCCTGAAATTCTTTTTTACCATTCACGACCCGACCACGCTAAATCGCCAACAAAATGATGTTGGAACCCAATATCGTTCAGCAATTTTTTACCTAAATGACGAACAAAAAACTGTTGCACAAAAAGTTGTAGACCAAGCGCAGAAATCAGGGGTTTTCAAGGGAAAGGTTGTAACCCAAATTGAAAAAGCTGGGGAGTTTTACGAGGCTGAAGATTACCATCAAAATTACCTGGAGAAAAATCCGTACGGCTACACTTGTCATCATGTGAGGGAAGAATGGAAGTTTTAGAAACCACCTAGGGGCACCTCTAAATCTTACGAGTTTTTTTCTATTTTTTACAAAGCAAACTCTGCGAAGCCTTGTCTTTAATGGATCAAGGAAAAATAAAAAGATTCTCGCCGCGCGGCGAGAAACAAAAAAAATCAAAAATGAAATTCACTTCCCAAAAATCTGGCTTCCTCGGTGTTGAAGAAAAATATCTTAAATCACCGCAAGATGCAAAAGTTGTAGTCGTTCCCTTCGGACTAGAAAAATCTGTAAGCTATGGCGGAGGAACAAAAAACGGCCCAAAGGCAATCATCAAAGCTTCGCAGCAAGTTGAGCTTTTCGACGAAGAATTTTGGTGCGAGGCTTTTCGTAACTACGGTGTGGCCACTCTCAAAGAGCCAGAGATTGATTATTCCTCTGTTCCAAAAGCATTGGAGCAGCTCGAAAAAATTACTGAAGAAATTTTGGCAGCAGGAAAATTTCCGCTAATTCTTGGTGGCGAGCATTCAATCACCGCCGGCTCCATTCGTCCTTTTGTAAAAAAATATCCCGACCTAGCAATCCTTCATTTTGATGCCCATGCCGATCTTCGTGATGGTTACGATGGCGAGCATTATTCACACGCCGCCGCGCTTCGTCGCGTCATGGACAATCCTATTTCAACATTGATTTCATGCGGAATTCGTAATATTTCTGCCAGTGAAATTCCTTACTACGAAGCCAATAAACATCGAATTACAATTCATTTTGGAAAAGATCGTAGAAGTTGGGATCCTAAGAAAATCGTAGCACCGCTCAAAGGTCGGCCAGTATTTTTAACTTTTGATTTGGATGGATTTGATTCAAGCCTGATGCAGGCAACTGGCACTCCAGAGCCAGGCGGAGTAATGTGGGAAGATGCTTTGGACATCATCCGCGAAGCTAGTAAGATTTCTAATATTGTTGGTGCGGATGTTGTCGAGTTAGCTCCAATAAAAGCTTTTCACTCATGTGATTTTTTAGCGGCAAAACTTTGCTACAAAATTTTGTCTTACGCGTTTTTGAGTTAGGGAACCTGTAGAGGGAACCTGTAGAGGGAACCTGTAGAGGGAACCTCTAAAAATTAGATTTTTTTTAGAAATTTTTAGGCAACAAATTTTTGAGCAGGTAAGCGTACTTAGAGGTACGTGCTCGCGAGAAAATTTGGTAACGACAAAATTTACAAAAAAAGCAATTTTTAGAGGTTCCCTAAAGCCCGTTCTATGCCCTCTCCAGAGTCTCCGCTTCGTACATTTTTTTGTAGAAGCCATTCCTTCCGATCAAGTCCTGATGCGATCCTATTTCAGAAATTTTTCCGTCATGAATAAAAATAATTCGATCCGCTGAAATTACTGAGGAAAGCTTGTGTGCAATGGTAATTACAGTTTTATTTCGCGCTAATTCTGTAATGGCCCGATTGATGAATTGCTCATTTTGATTATCCAGCGCAGAGGTTGCTTCATCCAACAATAAAATTGGAGAATCCTTGATAATCGCACGCGCAAGGGCAATACGCTGGCGCTCACCACCGGAAAGTTTTATTCCTTTTTCCCCAACAAAATTATGAATTCCTTGCGGAAGCTGATTGATAAAATCGAAAGCAGAATTCTTGGAGATTAATTCTTCGATTTCCTTCGTAGGAGTTGACCTGTCTACGTAAGCAATGTTTTCAAGAACTGTTCCTGAAAAAATAAAACAATCCTGCGAAATGTAGGAAAAGTTTTTACGCAAATCGGAGAAAGAAAGTGACCTGATGTCTGATCCATTCAGAGTAATAATTCCGGAATCAACATCGTAAAAACGTAGCAGAAGTTGTAGAACGGTACTCTTGCCAGATCCACTGGAGCCAACAATTGCAACCTTCTCACAAGGTTTTATTTCCAAATCAAAATTCTTTAACACGGAAATATCCTTTCTTGAAGGGTAAGAGAAATTCACATTTTGGAATTTAATTGTGATTTCTTTTGTTTCGGGAAATGCTTGAGGAGATGCACTTTCTTTAACTGGAGACTCAATTTCTAAAAGCTCAAAAACTCTTCCTGCGGCAGCGGATGCACTTTGTAACTGTCCCGCAATTTGACTCAAAGAAACAAGTGAGGTGGCTGAAATTATAGAGTAAAACATGAAGGAGGAAAGGTCTCCGGAAGTGATTTTTCCCGACAGAACATCACCTCCACCAACCCACAATACAAGAGCAACCCCACCAAATGCACAAGTAATCACAAGCGCAATCATGAAAGATTTTATACGAATTTTTGTGAGGGAAATTTTTAATGCAGAATCAACGAATGAAGAAAAATTCTGCGCTTCTTTTTTTTCACAGAGATAGGACTGGATTGTCTTCACGCCATTTAAACTTTCCTCAATATGCGATCCAACCGAAGCCAACGCCGCTTGTGCTTCGTTTGATAAATTCTTGACTCTTTTGCCAATTAGGATGATTGGCGTTACAGCTAGCGCAATTGCAACGAAGGAAACTATGCTCAATTTTATGCTGGTTAGGAATAGAAAAAACATTCCTCCTACAAAAAGAATGGAATTGCGTAAAAAAAACGAGCTTGTGTTAGAAATGGCATTGTAGAGAACGACAGTGTCCACCGTAAGTCTGGACACTACATCGCCGGTTTTTGTGAGTTCAAAAAATTCTGCTGAGACGCTGATGATGTGATTGTAAACTTTTTTCCGCAGATCAGAAATAACTCTTTCTGAAATTTCATTGATTATGGAAGAGCGGTAATATCCTGCAATCGCCATGATCGCAACCGCTGAGATGAAAACTACGATGGTAACATCAAGGAATAATTGGTTCTTTCTTACGAATCCGAAATCAATGAGATATTTTATTGCCTTACCGAAAAACAAAACCATAAAAGCCGTAACCAGAAGGGCTAATAATGCTAAAAAAATATCGCTTTTGTACGGTTTAAATAACGGGACCAAAGCAAGTAGGTTGGAAACTTTTTTAGGTTTTTTAGATTCGTTTTCTGGCATTTTTTTAAAAAAAATATTTTTACAATGTCCTTTGAAGTAAGTAATACCAGCACCAAAAACATGATCGTCGATTATCTAACCGTTAGCGATGATGCTCTTTTTCACATCAAAGAATTAATTTCTCAAAGAAAAGAACCTTGCGATGGTATTAAAATAGGCCTACGCACTCGTGGCTGCTCAGGCATGTCTTACACAATCGAATATGCTGAGAAGGAAAAAAATATCTCTAAATTTGACGAGGTAGTGATTAAGGATGGAATCAATGTTTTCATCGATGCTAAGGCTTCCATGTTTTTAATTGGCACCCAAATGATTTACAAAACCGACGAATTAAATTCCGGTTTTGACTTTGTGAATCCGAACGAGAGTGGAAGATGTGGTTGCGGAGAATCGTTTAAATTGTAAAGGGGGACTGTCTCAAATGACACTCGAAAAATCCAGGTTTTTTAGAGGTTCCTAGAGCGTGTCTCGCCCCAGAATCCCCTCTACAATTTTTGATGTAACGGAGTTTTTAGCAAAAACAGAAATCCCTTTTAACTGGTCAATAACGTTGAATAGAGCGACGCAGAGGAAATTTATCTCTCCGATGTAAAGCGTATTTTCTTTACTCTCATCAGCCTCTTTTTTTGTTAAAAACTTGGGGATGAAATCAACGCCCACAATTGGAGAATCGATATTTTTTCTGTGTAAATTGAGGTATTTCAAAAGGATTTTTGAATTATGATTCAAATCGAAAATCTCCTTTTCGGAAAGCATATTTTCTGGATTTGTAGCGACTGCCCGTCCGGTTGAAATGCAATTAATAAATCCTTTTTTTGCCTGAAGGCGTGCCACATGTCCCGCAAGGTCAAAACTACCTTTTTTGTTACGATAAAAAATTGTCCTTACGTCTCCCCTGAATGATCCAGGAACGAATTGCTGCAAAATTAATCCTCCATCGATCTTCCCACCAAATTCATCTTTTATTTCACGAATTCTTTTTTCTATTTCCAAAGGTTTTGTGATTTTTTTAACCCCCTTTCCCTGTCCTGATTTTGCTGGCTTCACAACTAAAGAGCCGTGCCTGACAAGCATTTCTTTTGCTTGAAGAAGATTCTGTTGTTTGATTTGAAAGGCGCTCGTTAAGGACATTACTAAGGTTTCTGGACTTAACTCACCTGTAAGCGCTAGTGGCTCATATTTATCGACATTTTCTGCACATCCAACAACTCGAATTTTTGTTTTAATTTTGATGATTTTTAGTCTATCAATTTGGTCACGAGTCCTAGAGTAATCTGATACTGGATCAAAACGATTTAGGATGATGGAAATTTTTTTGTAGGGAATTTTTTTTAATTCAGAAATTTTCCATAAATTCTCCTGATCACTCAATTTTAAAATCGCAGAGTGCTGAAACTTGTCACTTCCGGCATATACCAAAGCCCCTTGGACTTCGGTATAGTTTTTTATTTTTACGTCGCACAAGCGACGCCCCACCTTGCGGGGATCCCCATATGCCAGAGCAGAAATGTTTGAGTTTGAAGTAGCTCTGGCACATTCTTCGTACAAATTAAAAATCTCAGATTTAAAGCTGATTTTTTTGGCAGAGAATGTGTCTAGGTTACTTCCAATCACAACCTCATCTGCAAATAAAACTTCGTACCCAATCTTAGAAAATGACAAGGCCAAAGTCAGGGTACCATTACGCCCGATGACCATCTCTTCGATTGGTTCGTTTACTAAAATAATAATCTTTTTGGAGAATGACGGATCTTGGTTTATCATTTCTCTATTATTTCTTCACTGCCGAATTCTAGCATCGCCTCTTTCCAGATACTGTACTTGTCGAGCGGAAGGTTCCGCAGAGGGCTGCAAAGATCAATAGCGCGACGTACGTTATCGACAGCGATTTGGTAGGATGATTCTTGAGGATTGTCATAACGGTCGAAATCAATTTCATCATCCAGCGCGTCTGAATCTATGCGACCATCTTCATTGATGTGAATTCTGATGAAGAGTTTGGTTGTGCTTTTGAGTTTTGATTCTTCCATTGCCTGCTTGTAGCACCTGTTTAGCTGGGATTGAACATTGATTTTTTCGCGGGTTGAGAGGTCAATATTTTCGATATTGTTGGTAATATCCTCAATCGCATTTGCGTCATTCAGATCTTCCTCTTCAAGCGACTCTTCTTCTTCCTCCACATTTTCTTTTGACCCTAAATCTTCCTCTTCGTGTATTGCCTCATTTTGCTCTTGGTCTTCATTTTCATTTGGTTTTTTATCTTCCGAAATCGACTTGTCAGAATCTTTTTGTTTTTCATCTAACTCTTCTGGAGACCTGTATTCCTGAATCACAGTCTCTTCCTCTGGCTTCTCAATTGATTTAGTCGGCTTGGATTTAGCCAATTTTTTTGAAGATTTTTCTACCTTATTGCGTAGTGACTTTTTGTGTGATTTTGGTTTTTTTGGAACTGCAGCCCGCACTTGATTTGGCTTTTCTTCTGGCTTGGAAATGATATTTTTATTGGGATTTGTGTTTGCAGAATTCTCATCTCCATCAAGAGAGACAAGGCTTACGGCGATTTCATTTGGCTTTCCTGCCTCAATATCTTCGAAGTTAAGATTTGCGTAGACTACCAGCAGTAACAAGAAGTGGATGAATAGAGAATAAAGTAAATTTTTGATCATTGTGACAATTCAGTCGCTAGAACGACCTGGTTAAATCCGGCTTTGCTGATTATTTTAACAACCTCCATCACCCTGCCGTAATCAAGATTTTTATCCGCCCTAACAAAAATTTTATTACTCAAATTGTTGTCGGTTTTTTCCAGCAATTTGGAGGACAGGATGGTAAGTTTTATTTGTTCGTCTTGTAAAAAAATTGAACCGTCGGATTTTATAGAAACTGAAAGCGGTTGCACTTTCTCATTCATTTGACTCCCCGCGCCCTTTGGTAAATCAATATTAACTGAACTTGTCATCATTGGTGCGGCAACCATGAAAATGATCAACAAAACCAAAAGAATATCGACGAATGGAGTGATATTGATGTCACTTATGACTCGGTGTTTCTTACGATTTTTTGATTGGAATGAGTGTGACATGCGATTTAAATTGGAAGATTATCGTGTTTCTTCCATGGTCTTACGACTTTTTTATTTTTTAAAATTTGTAAAGAAGCGCAAATTCTTTTTCTGGTATTCTGCGGACGGATGACTTCGTCGATAAAGCCCCGCGAAGCTGCAGCAAAAGGTGAGGCAAATTTTTCACGATATTCCGCAACACGTTTTGCTTTTGTTTCAGGATTTTTTGCATCTTCACGAAAGATAATTTCAACCGCTCCTTCCGGTCCCATTACTGCAATTTCAGCATTAGCCCAGGCGTAGTTTACATCACCACGCAGATGTTTTGAATTCATAACAATGTAGGCACCACCGTAGGCTTTACGCGTGATTACGGTTATTTTTGGAACTGTAGCTTCACCATAAGCGTAAAGCAATTTCGCTCCATGTCTGATAATGCCGCTATGCTCTTGATCTGTACCTGGTAAGAATCCTGGGACGTCTACGAAAGTTAGAATTGGAATATTGAAGGCATCACAAAACCTGATGAAACGCGCTGCTTTTTCACTGGCTTTGATATCTAAGCATCCCGCCAAATGCATTGGTTGATTTGCCACTATTCCTACAGACTCACCTTCTAAGCGACCAAATCCAATAATAATATTTTTGGCATAATTCGGATAAATTTCAAAAAAATCTCCTTCATCCAGAATCTTTTCAACCAACTCAGACATGTCGTAAGGTTGATTTGGATTTTCCGGAATTAGCGTATTAAGAGAAACATCAACACGATCCGCAGCATCAATGGAAGGGATGCATGGATTGGCTGTTTGATTAGAAAGAGGCAAGAAATTGATCAAGCGTCTCGTTTGTAAAAGTGCCTCAATATCACTTTTAAAAGTTAGGTGCGTAACACCGCTTTTAGTGCTGTGAACAGCTGCGCCGCCCAATTCTTCCTGAGTAACATTTTCGTGAGTAACTGTTTTTACCACTTCTGGACCAGTTACAAACATGTAAGAAGAATTCTCTACCATGATTGTAAAATCAGTGAGGGCTGGGGAGTAAACTGCACCACCGGCACAAGGTCCCATGATTAAAGAAATCTGCGGAACCACGCCACTTGCATCGATATTGCGCTGAAATATTTCTCCGTAACCACCAAGAGAATCAACGCCTTCCTGAATTCTTGCTCCGCCTGAATCATTGATACCAATCACAGGGGCTCCGACTTGCATAGACTTGTCCAAAATGTGACAAATTTTCTTGGCATGAGCTTCGCCAAGAGACCCTCCCATTACAGTAAAATCTTGGCTATAAACGAAAACGAGGCGACCATTAATTGTGCCCTGTCCGGTAACGACACCATCTCCGGGATGTTTTTTATCCTCCATGTCAAAATCAGAACAGCGATGCTCTACGTAAAGACCATACTCTTCAAACGAGTCAGGATCTAGTAGAACTTCAACTCTCTCACGTGCGGTAAGTTTTCCTTTCGAATGCTGTAAGTCGATTCTCTTTTGACCACCGCCCATCCTAGCCTCTTCACGTTTCGAAGAAAGTTTTGCTACGTTTAACGATTTCATAAAATTCAATTTATTTTTTGTTTAGGACGCTTCTGACTAAGTTTTTTAAAAATGCAGAAAAAAAATTTCTACATTTTAGGGAATCTCTAAAAATTAGATTTTTTTTTAGAAATTTTTAGGCAACAAATTTTCGAGGTTCCCTTTAGAACTTGTCCCAAAATTACGACACACTACCAATAAAAACTGTTTGCAACGCTTCCACTTCATTTCCATTCTCATCCATCAAAATGAAGTCCATTAACCATCTTCCCTCAGCACTTCTTGCAATGAATTCTTTCGGAAGAATTACGTAAATTTTAAAAGACCCAACCTCGCCGGCAGAAATTTCTAAACGCTGAGAACCTCCTGCAATCTGCGGCGAGTCTCCGGACTTCATCACCGCTTCTTTTGGACTAGAAATAGCAAGTATAAAACTTCTTTTCTCATGTGTTTTATTGGTTACCTTAATCACATAACCATTACGTATTGAACCGTCGGAAAGAGTAACAAAAATAGGATTTCGATCAGGAATTATGACGGTTTCAAACTTCGGTTTTACGATCAAGCTTCTTATCGTTAAGGCGATCGATAGCGTCAAAATTATAGAATAAAAAAGTGTACGCGGTTTTAAGATTTTAAATTTTTTATTTGGAATAGGATCAAGTAAATGATCAAGCGTATCGTAACGTATCAAGCCTTTCGGGAGACCGATTTTTTCCATCACATTATCGCAAGCATCAACGCAGAGTCCGCATGCAATACATTCCATTTGTAAACCATTACGAATGTCAATTCCAACCGGGCAGACTACAACACATTGTTTACAATCAATGCAGTGGCCTCTGTTTAAAAATAAATCTTTAGGAACCTCTGAACAACCAGGTTTTTTAGAGGTTCCTTTAGTGACCACAGCAGTATCATGCTCACCCTTCGGCAATTTTCCTCTGGCCTCACCACGCTTCTCATCATAAGTTATGATCAACGTATTTTTATCAAACATCGCTGATTGGAAACGCGAATAAGGACACATGTAGGTGCACACATGTTCTCTTGCAAAGCCAGCCATGATGTAAGTTGTGCCAGCAATACCACAGATCCAACCCAAAACATTCCAACTAATTACGCCATGAACCAACTTTTGAGCCAGTAAAAACGAATCATTGAAATAGCCAACAAAGCCATATCCGGTAACAAGAGAGGCGATGATCCAACTAGAGTGTGTTAAGAATTTTTTGTAAAATTTTTTGAAATTATTTTTACGATCGAGCAGAATTCTTTCATTGCGATCTCCTTGAAAAAACCTTTCCAGACCAATAAAAATATCAGTCCACACAGTTTGAAAACATGCGTAACCACACCAAATTCTTCCGAAAAGCGAAGTAACAAAAAATAGCATCACAGCAGCAATTACAAGAACTCCCATCAAGTAAAAAACTTCCTGAGGCCAAATTTCGATGAAGAAAAAATATGCTTTACTATTCGGCAAATCTATCAACACACCCTGATCTGGAGCACCTTCACCACGATTAAATCTTACAAGAGGCAAAAGAAGGTAGATGCTTAAAAAAACAAAATTTAACTTGGTTTTCAGTTGTCGAAAACGACCTTTAACGTTCTGAGGGTATATTTTTTTTTTTGCTTCAAAATAGCGGTTTAACATAGATGAAAGATCAAGTGAGTCACATGGAACATATTGATTACGATAGGGTTCTAACCGTAATTGAAAAAACTATTTCAGCATCGAGTTTTCACTCACAATCCCTGTCTTTAATTGCTTGTTTCGCCGCTTCTTATTTTTTCTACAAATTTACAAAAAACCTTCTTTTTCCACGCGTTATTTATCCATCAATTCGTGAGAGCGTAGAGTTAAAGCGCATATTTAAGCGTTACATCGCACCACTACTTTATCCCATACTTGCGGTTATTTTTCTTTCCTTCGGGTTAACGATTTACGGTCAATTTTCGAAAGAAACCATCATCTTTTCTACCACGCTAAAACTGGTTGCGCTGTTTTTATTTTTGCGCTTTCTTCGGCTTTCTTCCGGTAGTCATTTTGTTGCAAATACCGCCGGCCTATTTCTGATTCCGGCCTTGATTCTGGATATTTTTGGCGCCTTCGATTTAGCAGTCTCCTTCCTCGATCAGTTCGCTCTCAAAATTGGCAGCCTAAGAATTTCCATCTACCTCATCATCAAAGCCTTCATCATTTTACTTATTCTGTTTTGGTTCTCGAGCCTGATTCGAAGAAAAAGTAAGTCTTACATCGAAAGCAGCAGAACCATCAAATCAAGCACGAAAACTATCATCGGCAAAGTGATCGACATCGCCGTTTATGCGATTCTGATAATCACCTTGTTGAATGTTTTTGGTGTTGATATGACTGCCTTTACTGTGATTGGAGGTGCTATTGGTGTCGGTGTGGGATTTGGTCTACAAAAAATTGCTTCCAACTTTATTAGTGGACTCATTCTGCTTTTTGAAAAATCGATTGAGATTGGAGATGTTATAGAACTTGATAATGGTTCAATCTTTGGTACGATCAAATTATTTAGCAGCCGATATACACTGATTGAGGGCATTGATGGTAAAGAAATCATGGTACCAAATGAGGATTTCATTACCAGTAAAGTTACAAACTGGACACATTCAAATGATCACGCACGTATCGAAATTAATGTTGGGGTTTCTTACGGATCCGATTTGGAGATGGTTAGAGACATCCTCAAAAATTGTGCACAAAAACATCCTCTCTGTTTGCAAGATCCTGCTGTAGAATGCTTTATAACAGATTTCAGAGATTATGATGTGAAATTCGTTTTATTTTTCTGGATTGGGGACATAACACATGGGCGCTCTGCCTCAAAGGGAGAGGTTATGATGAATATTTACAAGGAATTCAAGAAGCACAATATCGAAATTCCATTTCCTCGGAGAGAGGTGTATTTACACTCTTCCAATAAAATTCACTCTGACAACTAATCTAAATCCATCATCTCCAATCAGGATCTGTTCCCCCTTCATTCGCCGGAGTAGAAATTTCCAATTCAAATCCGGTGATAATGTCTATGACATAGAGACGCGGAATACTGTCTCTACCATAAGGACCGGCTTTTTTTGAATAGATCAAATAACGACCATTGGGAGACCATTTCGCACCCTCAACCAAATAGGCGCTGGTTAGTAATTTTTCGTTCTTTCCATTTGGTGAAATTGTGCCGACAAGAAATTGCCCACCCTTCATTTTTGTAAAGGCAATAAGCTTGCCATCCGGTGACCACATTGGTTTAGAATAGGTTCCTGAACCAAAACTTACTCGTCTCAAAGAGCTACCATTTGAATCCATGATATAAATCTGCTGACCAGCATCACGATCGGAAGAAAAGGCAATCAATTTACCGTCCGGAGAGTAAGATGGGGTCGTATCAATTGCCAAATTTTTGGTTAGTCTTTTTGCTGAATTTTCTCTGATATTCATTTCATAAATATCACTATTCCCGCCAAGAATTACAGACAAAATAACCAGGTTTGGATCTTTAGGATGTGGACTTGCGGCAAAGGTTGTTCCTTTAAAAATACCGAGTTTTTTACTGCGTAACGTCTTTAGATCTAAGCTAAAAATTTGCGACTTATTTTGGAAATATCTGAGATAAAAAACCTCGTCCTTTTTCTGCGAAAAAACAGGAGTCAGAACCAAATCTTCACCACTCGTTAATGAGCGGGAATTCGTTCCATCAAAATCTATCATCTTGATTTTTTTCGTGCGCCTAGTGGCTGAACCATATTCCGCAGTGTAAACAATTTGCGATGCGAAATGTCCGGAATTTTCTCCTGTGATCGATTTAAAAATTTCGTTCGAAATGATATTTGCCGCTTTGTGATAATTCTCGTATGATGCCGTATAACGCTTCCCAAATATCTGTCTTTGGTCAAGCACATCCCACATCCTGATGCGTATTTCTAGATCTCCGGATGGATTGTAAACAAATTGAGTTATGACAATGGCGTCAACTTTTGCAGACCCATATTTTTCAAAGTCAGGAACTGAATCAATGTCCATGCTTTCTTGCGCAACATTTTCCCCCGTGACCGGATCTATCGGAGCGTTGATTTCCATACGCCCGTTCTGTCTTACAACGGAAAAAAGGTCTGTGCTGTTTAGATTTCTTCTGATCTGTTCAAAAATGTCTAAACCGTGATCTCTCACTACTGGATCTTCATGATTAAATCCGAAGAATAGAATTTTTGCCTTGCTGACATCTTCACTAGTTACAGACAAAGAAACTGTTGCAGAGGCATGATTGGCAACGGTTAGTAAGGTCAGTAAAATCGGAAGGAAATGTGTGAATTTTTTTATTCCTGGCATTATTCTAAAACCTCAATCACAAGATTGTTATTAGTGTAGACGCAAAGATCTGCAGCAATTTTCATTGATCTTTTTACGATTTCTTCAACCGAAAGAGAATCTATTGTGGACAGAGCACGAGCTGCTGAAAGAGCATAATTTCCTCCAGATCCAATGCCGGTAATCCCATCTTCTGGGTCTAGCACATCACCATTTCCAGTTAGCACTAAAGACACATTTTTATCAACAACTATCATCATCGCCTCTAAGCGACGAAGATATTTATCCATGCGCCAATCCTTAGCAAGTTCAACACATGCACGCGTTAGTTGGTTTGGATATTGCTCCAATTTTGATTCAAGCCTTTCGAACAAGGTGAAGGCATCAGCCGTTGCTCCAGCAAAGCCGGCAATGATTGATCCATCACCAAGTTTGCGAATTTTTTTGGCATTAGATTTTAGCACGGTTTGACCAAAAGATACTTGGCCATCTCCAGCAATTGCAACCTTGCCATTCTTGCGCACAGACAGAATAGTCGTGCCATAAATTTGTGATGGATTTCTGTGGTTTATCATATGATTTTTTGTTAACTTTTTTTTGCTATATACCGTATAAAATCAAAATCATTGATGAAAAAATCCATCAAAAATCTCATCATTATTTTCTTTCTTGGAATAAGTAGCGGATTACCCATAGCACTGATTCTATCAACTCTCAAAGCATTATTGGTCGATAAGGGTTTCGACATGAAGACAATAGGATTCTTCTCTCTGATCAGCCTGCCCTACACGTTAAAATTTTGTTTTGCCCCAATCATCGATTCCTGCAAGGTTCCCTTTCTTACCAAAATTTTTGGACAAAGAAGGTCCTGGATAATTTTAACCCAACTTACTCTCGGGCTTTTCATTTCGCTTCTTGGAATCGCTGGCATAATGGCAAATCTCGAAACCATAGCAATATTTTCACTACTCGTTGCTTTTGCTTCAGCAAGTCAAGACATCGTGATTGATGGTTATCGTATTGAGTTGGTCGAAAAAGAAAACCAAGGCTTTGCTGCAAGTTTCTATGTTTACGGATATCGTATCGGCATGCTGATTTCTGGCGCTCTAGCTCTAGCCCTATCTGATTTTGTTAGCTGGGATGCAGTATATTTCATCATGGCTGCAATCATGTTTTCCATGATTCTGATTCTGATCTTTGCCGATGAAACAAGAAAAGATTGGGTAGCAAAAAAACAAGGTTTCTTCCCGTGGTTTAAATCTTTTGTGATAGATCCCTTCGTTGATTTTACTCATCGCAAGAGGTGGATCTCAATCATTGGATTTATAATTTGTTACAAACTTGCTGATGCTTTTGCAGGCAACATGACTTTGCCATTCTTGCTTGAAATCGGATTTAGCAAATTACAAATCGCAAGTATCGTAAAAACTTTTGGATTGTTTGCGACCCTACTTGGAGTATTTATCGGAGGAGTTCTGATTAAAAAAATTGGAATGGTAAAAAGTTTGTGGATCGCAATATCGGCTCAAGGGATTTCAAACCTTTCTTTCTCTTATTTGTCAGGTATAGGAAATGATACAGACCTACTTTATCTGGTTGTTTTTGCAGAAAATTTTAGCGGCGGAATCGGTGATGCCGTGTTCGTTGCTTACCTCAGTAATTTGTGCAGCATCAATTTCAGCGCTACACAATATGCAATTTTGGCTTCCTTTGCCACCCTCGCCCGCAGCGTTTTGGTATCAGGCGCCGGAATATTTGCTCAAGATTTTGGTTGGTATTATTTCTTCATCATTTCTGCCCTGCTGGCAATTCCTTCGGCTTTGTTACTTGCGTTAATTAGTAGGGATAAGAATTAGAGCCCGCATTCAAATACGCATAAGGGAACCTCTAAAAATTGCTTTTTTTGTAAATTTTGTCGTTACCAAATTTTCTCGCGAGCACGTACCTCTAACGCTCTCTTCCCATGCGTGAATGTCCACACGCCCCCAATCATAACCTCAACACCCTGAAGAATTTTTTGATCCAAATGTTATTACACTTGCTGGAGATTTTTTTATTGAGGAGTTCGAATCGACGGCTTTAGCCGAAACGACGCATGCGTCGTTAGATGAGAACGAGCATGAGCGAAGCGAATCTCTAGGAAGATCAGTAAGCCTCGAACAAGTCCGTTCTTAACAGCTTGATCGTGATTACATTTGATCGTAAAACTTCCTCCAATTTTGGTTAAAAATTGGAGGATTGGTTTTATCTATACTGTCTTACTTGCGTATGGTTCCCCAATGCTTCTTGTTGATGTTGGTGCTGGCGCTACTACTACTGGTGGTAGCGCTGGTAGTAGCGCTCTTTTGTACCGTTCATACCTGAAACAAGCAAACGTAACCCCAACCATAAGCAACATAACGCCCGCCGCTGCGCTAGCGACAGTAATTGTTGTATTCTTCCCTT
Source organism: Rickettsia typhi (assembly GCA_945900795.1). Taxonomy (GTDB): domain Bacteria; phylum Pseudomonadota; class Alphaproteobacteria; order Rickettsiales; family UBA1997; genus UBA2645. The sequence goes on from CAMDJN010000018.1 coordinate 20,563, forward strand.
CCCCCTCTTTTGAAGATGCAGTTGGAGCTATTCTTGGAGGAGTGCCCGTTACTGGAGGAGTACCTTTTGTTGGAACAGGAGTAGGTATTACAACTGGGGGTACTGGAGAAACGGAGCGAGTAATTGCGCTGAACGCTGATACACTAACACTATCCTCCTTAGAGACCGTATCAGTATCCGTTCTAACTTGAGTATTTTCTTTCGTTAAAGCATCTAACGCTGATTTAGTAAGGCTAAAACTAGTCTCAACAGTGAATGGCTCCTCAGAGACCGTATCAGTGTTAGTTTGCCTAACTCTACGAAACTCACATTTTCTAACCGAGTCTTGAAGCAGCTTGGTTCGTAATTTTTCAGGGAATCCCCTAGAAAGTCCGTAACAGTCAGCTATTGCATCTTGCACTGCTTCATTGATTGGAACAGATGTTATAGTGCCATCGCTCTGCATGACTTGCACTTCTCCACTTAAAGCTCCATTTGCTTGAGAATATTTTTTATCCAATAGTACAACGCAGCGACAGCCAACCATTCCACCTCCAATCGGAGACACTGTAACATCGGTTGCTTGCCGCGTAACGTTTAATCCTAACTCTTTATTAAGAGCGTCTCCATCAAACGTACATACATTGAACTCAATTGATGGATTGACGCTATCTTCTAGCGCTTTGATGCCAAAGCTTTCGAAAGATTTCGAAAGATGATTCGCAAATACTGATGGATCAGCCTTTCCAACGAACCCTTGGGCTTGCGCGGAATTGTCATAAGCATGGGCAAGGGCACTTTCTACGATTTTTCTTGACTCTCCGCTATCCTTACATCCTTTGACTGAAAATGTGATACTGCCTTGATTCGCTCCATCTCTAGTAAAAACTGAGGTTTCCATGCTGCCAATGTTAACGCCGATTTTTTTTGCATACTCCTGCAACTCCTTGAGACTAAGAAGTACAACGTCGACTCCAACGCGACTTTGATCTGTTGCTGCCATATAGGTTACACCTTTTGGCATTGCTCCATTTCCTTTCCATACCATGGCTCGAAGACCATCTGCTGGGACTCCAATTTGAACAACGCCCGAGGTGACAATATTGCCAATTGTTGGGAGGGCTTCATTGGGTCTAAAATCATCAGGCAGTTCAAATTCTAGCACTATCCTTTCCTCACCAAATTCTACACTTACTCCCTTACGATATTCTGCAGCCTTTTCAACTCGAAGACCTCGCGCTGAATAAAACGCACCAACCTCGCTGTTTGTGAAGTGTAATTCTTCAATTGATGTACCGTCAGTTAAAACAATTGCGCCAATATTTGCGTTGGATATGATGAGCTTTTTTACGCTGGATTTGCTAATATTACCCCGAGGACATAAAACTAAACCAACTCCCCTCACGCCCCCATGCAAGCAGCATATCTAACCTTCTCATGATGGAAGAGATTTTTGATAGAGCCCTTATCAGATTGCATAGTTTTCATGATGGAGGATACTGATTTTGTTAG
>CAMDJN010000019.1 GCA_945900795.1 Rickettsia typhi
ATCATTAATTTATCTAAGATTTTGTGTCCTATTTTCCACTATTCCTAAATATTATTGGAGCGCGTTTTTTCGTTGTGGGATCAGGCAAAATTGCTCTCGCGAAGGTTGAAACTATTCTAGAATTTGGTGGAGAAGTTGTGGTTTTGGGATGGGAAGAAGAGTTAGGTTTGGTAATTGTGCATTTTCATGTTGATATGCTAGATTCGAATTTTAAAAAACCTCGGTCGTGCTAATATGCGGCTTTTTTGAATCTCTAGATATTTTTATGAAAATTTACAACTCACTCAAGTCAGCAAGAAAGAGAGACAAGGACTGCAAAATCGTTCGCAGAAAAGGCCGTCTTTATGTCATTAACAAAGTTAATCCTCGCTTCAAAGCAAGGCAGGGTTAAGCTTTAGATTCTATCACGAAGCGCTTTATGGATTTGGTAGAAGATGAAATAAGAATCGGTACCAGATCCAGCAAGCTTGCTTTGGCACAGGTTGCGGAAGTAGTTTCTTTGTTATCGAGTTATGTGCCTTCTTCTAAAATTAAGATTATTCCAATTGCTACGTCGGGAGATAAAATTCAAGACCGCAGTCTCGCCGAAATCGGTGGAAAAGGTTTATTTATAAAAGAGCTAGAAGAGGCTCTGTTACAAGGCAAAATAGATGTCGCGATTCATTCTGCAAAAGATGTTCCTCCACTTATTCATTCAGAAACAAAACTAGTATCCTTCATCAAAAGACTTGATCCTCGTGACTGCTTCGTTTCCAATAAATTTTCCTCTTTAAATTCTTTACCAAGTGGCGCCATAGTTGGCACTTCATCAGCTCGTCGTAAAGCAATTCTTCTAAATTTACGTTCAGATTTAAACATCGTTAACTTACGTGGTAACGTTGATACAAGGTTGATCAAGCTTTCCAAGGGGGAGGTTGATGCCGTAATTATTGCAGCTTGTGGAATGGTCAGATTGAACAAGATCCCCGAGATAAAAGAAATCATTGAAACTGATATCATGTTACCCGCAGGGGGGCAGGGCGCACTTGCGATGCAAACTAGAAATGAGGATAAATTTTTTTCGTTATTAAGAAAAATTAATCACGGTGAAACCGAAATATGCGTCAAGAGTGAACGTGCTTTTTTGCAAGAATTGATGGCTTCTTGCGTCACTCCAGTAGGAGTATATGCCTGGCCTCAAAACGGTTCACTAAATTTTAAAACTATGATTTTAAATTATGATGGAAGTGAAATTTTTAAAACTTTTTCTACTACAAAATTCACGTTGGAAGAGGGTGTAAATTTAGGAATTGAGGTAGCGCAAAAAGTGAAGAGAGAAGCGAAAGATTTATATCAAAAAATTATTTAACACCATGACGAAGCAAGGCCTATATGCTCAAGGGCGTGACATCAGGTATGATTTAGGTGTTATTGCCAAGATGATCAAACCTGGTGCTAAGGTTTTAGACATTGGTTGCGGAGACGGTGAACTGTTGGAGTTCCTTAAGAAAACCAAGAATGTTGATGCGAGAGGTTTAGAAATTTCTCACTCCCAAGTCAGCAAAGCCTTAATTCGTGGAATTTCAGTTATTCAAGGTGATGCAGAAAATGATTTAGAATTTTATCCAGATCGAAGCTTTGATTATGCGATTTTGAGCCAGACAATTCAGGCAACTCACAATCCAAAAAAAATCTTGCGTGAAATGATGCGTATTTCTGAATTTGCGATTATTTCTCTTCCGAATTTTGCGCATTTACGAAATCGTTTGTACTTACTGCTTTATGGCTCTATGCCGGTTAATAGAATTATTCCTTTTGAGTGGTACGACACTCCAAATATTCATTTTTGTTCGATTAGAGATTTTCAAAATCTTTGCAAAAGACTTCACTTGTCAATCAAAGAGCAGGTCTTTTTAGTTAATGGCAGAAAGGTTTCTGGTCGTATTGGTGATGCAATCGCAAATCTGTTTGCTGAATATGGAATATTTCTAATTACGAGCAATGATTTTGCCGTAACAAGGCAAGAAGAATTTGCTTTTGGAGTTAATTTTAAAGAGAGATTTGGCCTTATGAAACCGCATTTGAGTCACTGATGTTTTTGGGTTTAAAATTTTTTGGAACGAATAAAAATTGAATGAAGAAATTTTTTCTAATCATTTTGATTTCTGAAGTTTTATTTTCTTGCTCACAAGGCGAGTCGCAGCGTTTTGTAAAAAGAACGTCGGACCATTGGGACAAAGGTTTGATAAGAAGTACGAGCAAGTTTTCTTTAAAATCAAAACCTTCCGAGACCCATTCTGTTGCAAAGCATTCTCAGAATGAGTCTAAGATTATTGTAAATGAAGTTGTTGAAGTAACTCCAGATGATGATCTTCCGACATCAGGTGGCTCTAAGTCATACAATAGCGGTCAATATTCCGGTTATTTTAAAGTAGGAAATCCATACAGCGTTTTTGGGGTTGATTATATTCCGCAAAACTACGAAGAGTACGAAGAAACTGGTACGGCATCTTGGTATGGAGATGAGTTTCATGGCAAAAAAACCGCCAATGGTGAGACTTATAATATGACAGAAATGACTGCTGCACACACTACTTTACCGCTTCCTTCGCTTGTTCGTGTAACTAATCTTGTGAATGGAAAAAATGTTGTTGTGAGGGTTAATGATCGCGGTCCATTTGCCAAAAATAGAGTGATCGATGTTTCTGAAAAAGCAGCGCAGAATTTGGGCTTTAAAAATATGGGAACAACCAAAGTTAAAGTAGAATTGTTGCGCAAAGAAACGGATGACATGCTGCGTGAGTTGAAACTTGTCAATGGTAAGCCGTAAGAGAGTTCATCCTAAATCTTTTTCTGGGAACCTCTAAAAATTAGATTTTTTTTGTAAATTTTGTCGTTACCAAATTTTCTCGCGAGCGCTTGATAGCATATCAGCATGAAAATTTGTTGCCTAAAAATTTCTAAAAAAAATCTAATTTTAAAGGTTCCCTTCTGACTTTATTAATTTCTAATTTTTAATTCTAAATGCGCTACTTAGCCTTGACCAAAAAGGATCAAGAAGAGATGCTGAAAACTATTGGTGTCTCAAAAATTGATCAGCTTTTTGATGCCGTTCCAACGGAATTTCTTCTTACGAAGCCAAACCAAAACCTTCCAAATCATCAGGGCGAAATTGAAGTTGAAACTTTACTTAAATCTCTCGCCGGAAAAAATCGTGCCGCAGGTGATGGTCCATTTTTTCTTGGAGTCGGATGCTACAGGCATCACATCCCGTCTGCTGTTGACCATCTAATTCAGCGTTCAGAATTTCTCACTTCTTACACCCCTTACCAGCCAGAAATTTCACAAGGAACTCTTGCGGTGATCTTCCAATTTCAAAGCATCATCGCGCTTTTGACCGGAATGGAAATCGCCAATGCCTCGGTGTATGACGGCGCCACAGCATTGGCTGAAAGCTGCTTAATGGCTTTAAGAATTAAGTCTGGACGTAAAAATATTGCAGCTGTAAGCGGTGTTCATCCTGATTATCTCGATGTTAAAAAAACCTCGCTTGATCTCGTTGGAGGTAAGTTTGTTGAAGAAAAAAACATCGACGAGAACTGCGCTGCTGTGGTTGTGCAATATCCAAACTTTTACGGAGAGATTGTTGATCTTGATGCAATTCGTAAAAAATGTGATGCGGTTGGGGCCTTGATGATTGTCTGCGTAAATGAAATCGTTTCTCTCGGATTGCTTGAAGCCCCGAAGCAAGCTGACATCGTAATCGGTGAAGCTTCTTCACTTGGCGTTGGCCTAAACTTCGGAGGTCCACTTCTAGGCTTCTTCGCCTGCAAAAAAGAATTCGTCCGCCAAATGCCAGGAAGAATTTGTGGAGCTACGCTTGATGTCGATGGCAAGCCAGGTTATGTCCTAACGTTGAATGCTCGTGAGCAACATATTCGTCGTGAAAAAGCTACTTCCAACATCTGTTCCAATCAAGGCCTGTGCGCTACGGCATTTACAATTCATGCCTCGCTTCTTGGCGAAAATGGCTTCAAACAACTTGCTCTAATCAATCACAAAAAAGCCTGCGACTTGGCTTCGCGCTTAGAAAAAGTTAAAGGCATAAAAGTTCTGAATCAAAATTTCTTCAACGAATTTACGATCGAGCTCAGTAAAGATGCGGCGGAAGTGAGTAAAGAACTTCTGAAGAAAAACATCATCGGCGGCTTTTCGGAAGGTAGTAAGATGATTTTGGCGGTGAGTGAGCTGACTAGTGATGCAGATATTGAAGCTCTTGCTTCTGAACTCGAAAAAATTTTGAATTAATATGTCTTACATCCCTACAGAAACAGGTCTCAATCACGAAACTGAACTTCTAATCAAGCAATCACGTCCAGGTGCATGCGGCGTTGATTTGCCTGAGGTAAAAGATTTCCAACTCAAAACTGGACAAAAAAAACGTGAGAAAATTGGTCTCGCAGAAGTAAATGAACCTCAGGTGATTCGCCATTTCGTACGTTTGTCTAATCAAAATTATTCGATTGATGCCGGGTTTTATCCGCTTGGCTCATGCACGATGAAGCACAATCCGCGCTTGAATGAAAAAATGGCTCGTCTTCCTGGCTTTGCCGACATTCATCCGATGCAAGATGAATCAACAGTGCAGGGCGCTTTAGAATTGATGTTCAATTTACAAAATTGGTTGGCGGAATTAACTGGACTTGGCGCAGTTTCTCTTTGTCCAGCAGCTGGTGCGCAAGGTGAATTTGCGGGAATGTTGGTGATTAAAAAAGCTCACGAAGCTCGTGGCGAAAATAGAAAAATCGTTTTGATTCCAGATTCAGCTCATGGCACGAATCCAGCAACCGCAGCCATGTGTGGCTTTGAAATCAAAGTTATTCCATCAAATTCTGAAGGATTAATTGATTTGGATTTGTTTAAAAAATTAATTGACGAACACGGTAAAAATATTGCCGGAACGATGATCACTAATCCCAATACTTGCGGAAAATTTGAAAAAAATATTCGTGAAATTGCTGATTTAATTCATTCGGTTGGGGCTTATTTTTATTGTGATGGAGCCAATTACAATGCGATTGTAAACAAGGTGAAACCAGCAGATTTAGGTGTTGATGTGATGCATTTTAATTTACACAAAACTTTCTCAACCCCACATGGTGGCGGTGGGCCTGGCTCTGGTCCAATTGCGGTTACGAAAGAATTGGCGCAGTTCTTGCCTTCGCCTCATGTCGCAAAAGATGGGGAGGTCTATAAATTTTATACCCCAAAAAATTCTGTTGGAAAAGTTAAGGGTTTTAATGGTCAGTTTGGAATGCATGTCCGAGCCTTGACTTACATGCTTTCACACGGATCAGACGGATTGCAAAAAGTTGCAGAAGATGCAGTTCTTTCTGCCAATTACATCATGGCTCGTCTTAAGGATTACTTCCACGTGCCATTTCCAGGAAATTGCATGCATGAATGTTTACTGACTGACAAGCTGCAAAAAGCGAAAGGACTGAGCACGCTTGATGTAGCTAAGGCGTTGATTGAATTCGGAATTCACCCGATGACAATATTTTTCCCACTTGTCGTACAAGGTGCGATGTTGATTGAGCCGACGGAAACTGAAACCAAAGAAACCGTTGATCAGTTCGTTGATACCATGATTTTTATTGCCAAAGAAATCGAAGAAGGTCGAGGCGATAAATTCCATAACTATCCGCTTTCAACTCCAAGAAGAAGGCTTGATGACGTTAGGGCGGCAAAGACCCCAGTAACTACATGGATGCAAATCGCGTGATAAATAAGGACTTAAATAAGAGCAAGCAAGCCTTTACCCTCATCGAATTGTCGGTGGTTTTAATCATCGTAGCAACCATTCTTTCTGGCATAATTTATGGCGATGGCTTGGTTTATTCAGCGCGCGTAGCCAATTCTAAAGCTATTACGGGTAAGTCCGTTGTAAGAGAGATGGAGGGTTTGGTTGCTTGGTATGAAGCTTCACTTAAAGACTCTATTAATGAACAAGCAAAAGATGCTCAGATTACTGAGTGGCGTGACATGAACCCAAGCTCAATTGCTAGCAGAAGAAATTCTCTAACAAAAACTGCCTCTGCAGGAATGATCAGAAAATATTCCGGAATTAAAGAAATGGGATCAATGAGTTTTAATGGTTCTGATCGCATTTCCTTAACATCATTCCAGCAAGGCTCAACAGCTCAGGTGACTGCCTTTTTGGTTTTTAGACCGCTAGTTGCCCCAACCGCTACCGCAAGAATTATTTTAGATTCTCATTCGTCCGGCTTAACTTCTTCGATTGGTATAAAAAATAATGCCGTAAGCCTGAATGCGGGCTTTGCCGTTGATACCGCGACCGGCTCTAGTCCGGCAAGTTTTTTAGTTGATCAAGATTACATTCTTGCGGTTTATTTTAATGGAGCTTCCTCTTCCAGCGCTTATGTGAACAATGCAACAATTCTTGCCGGCGCTTCTAATGTAAGCAATCCTGGATCGAACCAATTATCTGGTTTGACGATAGGTTCCGATAGGTCTGGTTCCAATGGTTTTAACGGATGGATTTCGGAAGTAATAATTTTTAATCGACCACTCAAGCTTCAAGAAAGGAAGGATGTCATGTCTTACCTATCCAACAAATATCAAATTTCAGTCAGCGGAATCTAATGAGTACATCTTCCGATCAAGAAGAATGCAAAGACGATAACTCTCTTCCACAAAGTTTATCTGATCAAAACCATTCTTCCGATCTAGGTGGAATGGATGTGGCAATTCCAAAAAAGATAAGTTCCCCAAGATCTGTTGATAAAGGCTTTCTGCATTACTTGCGCGAGATACAGAAATTTCCGATACTTACCCAAGAAGAAGAAACAAAATATGGCAAAAGATTTGCGGATGAAGGCGATAAGGAGGCGGGAAAAATTTTGGTTCAGAGTCATTTACGTTTAGTAGTGAAGATGGCTGGCAAGTTTCGAAATTATGGTTTGCCTTTTGTTGATTTGGTTTCGGAAGGAAATCTGGGCCTGATTCAGGCTGTAAAAAAATTCGATCCGCGCAAAGGTTTTCGTCTCTCGACCTATGCCATGTGGTGGATTAGAGCCTATATCCAAGACTACGTCCTTCGCTCTTGGTCACTGGTTAAAATGAGTAGCTCAGCTGCTCAGAAGAAGCTTTTTTTTAATCTTCATAAAATCAAAAAAAGATTAAATTTGTCCGGAGATCCAGGGGACAAGAATCCATTTAACAATGGCACAATTCTTCCGGAGCACGTCTCTCGTATCGCTTCAGATTTGAACGTTTCTGAAAAAGATGTGATTGAGATGGACTCACGTCTTACGCAGCCCGATCATTCTTTGAATAGTAAAGTTGGAGATGAGGATGGCGATAAAGAGGCGCTAGATTTTTTGGTGGCAGATCAGGCAAGTCAGGAACAAATTGCAATTGAAAATCAGCAAGAATTACGCAAAAAATTAGCTTTCAAAAAAGCCTTTGATATGCTGAATGAAAGGGAAAAGGATATTTTGATTAAGCGGCAAATAGCTGAAGAATTAATGACTTTGGAGGAGTTAAGTCAGATTTACAAAATATCCCGTGAGCGCATCAGACAAATCGAGGAAAATGCCATCAAAAAAATTAAGAAGGCGGTCGATAAATTGGGAGACACGCTTTAGGCGGAAGTCATAAGTTGCATGGTTGCGTACCTTGCTATATTTCGATCAACTTTAAATCTGTTGCAAAATTTTTAACACCGAACGCCTCTAGTTCTCTTAGTCTTTTTTCGTTATTTACGGTCCAGGCAAAAATTTCTACGTCACAAAAAATTTTCATGAAATTTTCATTGATCAGTTGGTGAAAAATTGATAAGTGTTTTATCTCATTTTTCTGTAAAAACTCATGAAGAGCTTTTATCTGATTTTTATTTTCTAACTTATCACAAACTGCCATAAATTTCATTTTATCCCCAAATATTTTTCTGGTTATTTTTAAAATTTCTTGGGAAATTTTATAGTCAGTGATGAATGGTGCGAAGTAGATTTTATCTAGCTCAATTTCAGCTTCAGCGATTATTGTTTTGGCCAATTCAAGCGCTGTTTCAATATTCTTTTGATTAAGATTTTTGAAGTCGATCCAGTATTCTATTTCATTTTTAAAACAAAAATAATCACAAAGATTTGGAAGCTGAGATGATGTTTGTTTTTTTGGTTCGTCATGACTCAAAACCAATTTTTTATCAAAAAACCAAACATCGAATTCAATTGCTCTAAATCCTGCTTTGTAGGCATTTTTTAGACTTGCAATCGAGTTTTGCGCAAGGTTGCCATTGCTTGTAAAGCCACGATGAGCAAATAATTTTGTCATATAAGAATTTATGGAAACGGACTTTATTATCGTGGAAACCACTTATGCAAATTTGGATGAGGCAAAGAAGTTGGCCGAAATTTTATTGAAAAAGAAGCTAGCGGCATGCATACATTTTTTACCCATCGAAAGCTTATATCTTTGGCAGGGTGACGCCAAAAATGCTAGTGAAATTTTAGTAAGAATTAAGGCAAGAAATACTTCTTTTTGGCAGATTAAAAAAATCATTAAAAATCATCATGAATATAAAATTCCGCAAATCATTGCAATTAGCATAAATCAAGGTTCCAAGTCATATCTTGATTGGCTTGATACGACTGTAGTCTGATCACAAATAAGGCTGGCATAATACTTATTTCGTTTTTAAAAAAGCCTCGATTTTTTACCTTCCAAAGTCCCAATATTTTAAAAAATCCAAGAATTCTTCCTAGAACATTTTCTTAAGGAACCTCTGAAAAACCTGGATTTTTCGAGGAATTTTTAGGAAGATCAGTTTGCGAGCAGGTAAGCGTACTTAGAGGTACGTGCTCGCGAGCAAATTGGTCTGACAACAAAATTACCGAAAAAGATGGTTTTTTAGAGGTTGCTTAAATACTGGGTTAACGAAAAAAATAGACCAAGATTTAATGGTCACGAAACTCAAAATACATGAACAACAAAACAATTTTAATCGACGCAGCCCATCGTGAAGAGGCAAGAGTCGCAGTCTTACAGGACGGTATCTTGCAAGATTTTGATCGTGAAGCTATCGCAATCAAACAAATCAAAGGCAATATTTATCTTTCAAAAGTAACTCGGGTTGAACAGTCTCTTCAGGCTGCCTTCGTTGATTACGGTTCTAACCGTCATGGCTTTCTTCCTTTTGCAGATATCCATCCTGACTATTACCAAATCTCAGAAATTGAAAGGCAAAAATTGCGCGACGCTGGGGCTGTTCAGCAATCTAGGCAGGAGGAGGATGATGTAGCGCCGCAGGCGCGGTCTACCGATCTTGGTAATGATCGCGGTAAAGACAGGGATGACGAAGCTAGTGAATCCATACTTGTTGGTTCTTATTCCGTAGAAGATGAAACCGCTGGTTATCGTGGTAGTATTTACAGCGTTCATAAGCGTTACAACATACAAGATGTTATTAAGCCGGGTCAGCTGATTTTAGTCCAAGCATCAAAAGAGGAGCGTGGCAACAAAGGCGCTTCGATGACTACTTACGTCTCGATCGCTGGTAAATATTGCGTCTTGATGGCTAATACTCCAGATAAAGGCGGAGTCTCCAAAAAAGTCGAAAATTTTCGCGATCGCAAGATTCTAAAATCGATTCTGAATGATCTAAGCATTCAGCAGGACAGATCTGTGATCATTAGAACGGCAGGTGTTGGTAAGAAGCCCGAAGAAATCAAGCGTGATTGTGATTATTTGTCGAGATTATGGGACAGTATCAAAGAAGCTGCCGCTGCATCTCAATCACCATCATTCATTCATGCCGAAGATGATGTGATAAAAAGATGTATTCGCGATGTTTATAATGATCAGGTCACCGAAGTCATTGTTGAAGGGAGCGATGCTTTTGAAATGGTAATAAATTTTGCCAAACTCACTTCTCCGCAAAGCGTTCACAACATTAAGCTGCACGACGAGAGAATTCCAATTTTTAACAAATATCGTGTTGAGCAACAGATTTCAGATCTTTATGAAAAGCAGGTAAATCTTCCTTCTGGAGGATCAATTGTGATTGATCACACGGAAGCTTTGGTTGCGGTTGATGTTAACTCCGGAAGGGCAACAAGAGAAATCGGAGTCGAAGAAACTGCCTTCAATACCAACCTCGAAGCAGTAAAGGAGATTGCTAGACAATTGCGTTTGCGTGACCTTGCTGGTTTGATCGTGATTGATTTCATCGACATGTATGATCAAAAGCATCGTCGCCATATTGAAAGAGCTTTGCGTGATGACTTACAGCACGATCGTGCTCGTATTCAACTTGGCAGAATTAGTGTTTTTGGTTTGCTTGAAATGTCGCGTCAAAGACTTGGTGCCAGCTTTTTCGAAACCATTACTGAGCCTTGCAAAAGTTGCGGCGGCACTGGATATGTTCGTTCTGTAGAAATACTTGCTGTCAGCATTCTGAGATCAATTAGACATTCCTGTTCTGACAAGCAGGTCGGTGTAATCTATGTTTACACTAGTCCTGAAACCATTGCCTACATGATGAATTTCAAAAAATCGGAAGTCATGTCGACAGAGAAGAACTATGATGTGCATATTTTTATGCACCCAACTGATGAAGTCGGTAGTAATGGTTTCAACATCAAAAAACGTAAAAGCCTTTCTGAAGAAGAAAGAAGAGAGCTGGAGATGGAAGTTGTTACTGGTAAAGTGAATCAGTTAGGTTTGGAGAAAAGTTATTTTGATAAATTTCCAGAACTAAGTTCTGAAGTTGAATCTGAAGAAAGAGTGGATGCAAATCGTGGTCGTAAAAAGCCAAATCGTGATAATAAAAGGAATCAAAATAACCGTCGCGATAAAAATAAGCGTCCTTACAAAAAAGAAGATGGGGGAGAAAAATCTTTCCTTACATCAGTATTCTCACTATTTCGCGCCAAGTCCTAATTTTTGGACAGGTTCTAAAATTTAATTAAGTTAACATATGCCTACAGAATTGACATTGTCGATAATCAAACCAGACGCGACTCAAAGAAATATTACGGGTCAAATTAATGCTAAGTTTGAACAGATGGGTTTAACAATTGTGGCTCAACGGAGAATGCAATTTTCTTTGGAATTGGCTAGCAAGTTTTACGCTATTCACAAAGACCGCCCATTTTTTAATGACCTAGTAAGGTTTATGAGCTCTGGTCCAGTGGTGGTTCAAGTGTTGAGAGGATTTGATGCCGTGGCAAAGAATCGTGAGATCATGGGCGCTACAAATCCTATAAATGCAGCAGAAGGCACAATCCGCAAAGAATTTGCGCTTTCAATTGAGGCTAATTCAGTTCACGGTTCTGACAGTTTAGAAAATGCTAAAAGCGAAGTAGCATTCTTTTTTGCTGAGTACGAAATTATCGAGTAAAGGATATACGGGAGCCACTTGAAACATCCTTGTTCTGGTATGAGGTTTCCCCACAAGATTTATAACTTTTTGGGGGCGTCGCTCGTACGACGTAAAAATAAAAAAATATATCAAAGTCCAAAGGATTTTAGTATATCTGCCCGCAACAAATTTTAAAATGGCCAAAGAAGCAAGAAGGGGAAAAGTTGTTGCTTGCCTTGACATAGGCTCGTCAAAGTTAGTCTGCATCATTGCCTCAATCAATAATGACGAGGTTCAGATTCTTGGTTATGGCCATAAAGAATCAAAGGGTGTTATGGCCAGTGCGATTTCTGATATGCGTTTGGCTCAAAGGGCCATAACCAATGTCGTCGCGGAAGCAGAAAGGGCCGCAGGTTTTAACATAGATAGATTGTTGGTTGGAATTTCCGGCAGTCAAATCACTTCAAGTCACAAAGAAATCGGAACAAAAATATCTTCCGACATAGTCAAAAATATCGACATCAACAATCTCGCCAACAAGATTCGTTCCGATTTTAAAAAAAATAATCGTGAAATAATTCACCTAATCCCACTTCAATATCGCATCGACGATTCCACGCCAGTAGTGAATCCGCGCTACATGTCTGGTGAAAAATTATACGCTAAATTTCACGTAGTTTCTACTTCGCAAACTACAATTAAAAATATCGAAAATTGCTTAAAAAGATGTCAGTTATCGGTTAATAATTACATCGTTGAACCTTACGCGTCTGCATTGTCCTGTCTTTCAGAAAACGAAATAAATCTAGGATCTCTGCTGATTGATATTGGTGGAAGTTCTACCTCGTTTTGTATCATGCTCGAAGGTAAATTAATTTACGTTAATAGCTCTCCAATTGGCGGTTTGCACATCACCAGAGACATCTCAACTATTCTTAACGTAAATTTTGAAGCAGCAGAAAAAATTAAGGGATTGAATAGTTCTTTGCTTATTAGCCCAATTGAGGAAAAAGAATTGATTAAACTGCGCCTGTCTAGCCCAAATGATGGACCGGACATGATTCGTATCAGTCGAGCTGAACTTCGCGACATTATTCAATCAAGGTTGGAGGAGATTTTTGAGACGGTCAAAAATATTTTGGGAGAATCTGGAGTACCTCTCTACATGCTCGGTAATATTGCCTTAGTTGGTGGCGTCACATCAATCGTAGGCATAGACAAATTAGCTTCGGATATTTTCGAAAAAAATGTACGCATTGGTTATCCAACTAGGTTAGATCTGCCTTTTTCAGATATTCAGAATCCTTCCCATTCTTGCTCGATTGGCATGCTAGTATTTTTACGCAATCTTTATCTCAAAGAAAAAATTAAAGATGGTTTTGAAACAAAGCATAGCTGGTTTAAGAAGTTAATCGAAAAACTTGCTGCGGTTTAAGCGCCATCATTCATTATGCCAATCATCATCGCTCTTCTTCTGACTTTACTTTCCTTGACTTCTTTTGCGCAGATCGGCAGGTCTACTACTTTTGACGATAGGCCATTATGCGAAAGTGCGAAAGGTGTTTGGAGGCAATTTGGTAACGGATGTACGGATAGTTGTGAGTCTAAGCTTAATGAATTTTCTATTTGCACTCAGGCAATCACGTATGGATGCGAATGCGGTAAGGGTAGATGTTGGGATGGTGATACGTGTGTTACAATGGATGATTACAAAATAATTTATGAAAAACAGCAAGAGGTAGAAAAAAAGAAGTTAAATGAGGTTAGAGAAGAGCGCAAAGTTGCTGCTATATTGTATCAACGGCAGATGATGGGTAAATTTACTTCAAGATATCCAGCAGAACAGAATAATCAAAATACTGTTCCGAGTAATGATTTTACTACCAATAATAATCTTTCCAAAATGTATGGCTACAATAATGTGGTCAATAGTGGCGCAATGCAATTATCGACATTAGTTCCAGTGGTGCCAAATTCCAGTCAAACAATAATTTCTTCTAGCGAAGGAATTAATCCCGTGATTGTGCAGCAGCCAGCGGGAAGTGTTACGGTAAGTTCTTCGAAAAATGTTGCGGGGCAGGGCGGTGGACAACGGGCCTTACAAAGCGGATTTCAATCATCTCCAAATCAAACCTTCAACGCAACCATGGTTAGCAGCAGCTCGTCTGTGGCTTCCAATAGCGTTAATACTGGACTAGCCACGAAATCAGCAGTTGATAACTCGGCGCCACAAGTTCCTTCGTTTTTTTTAGAACAAGAGGAAGAAAAAAAGAAGGCCGCACAAAATTCGGTTTTGCCAAAAGAAATTAATGGTCAGGCTAATAAGGTCACCGAGAGTCAGCCAACTACTGCATTACCACCCGGTCTTCCAGTAATTCAAATGCCGAATTAAGAAACTTGTTCAAGATATTTTCTATAATCAGAAGTTTCTTTGTAACGAGTGATAGACTTCTTTAATTGTTTAAGGCTTAACAAGCCCTTACGGTAAGCTATCTCCTCCAAACAACCAATCTTTAATCCCTGCCTTTTTTCAATGGTGTAAATGAATTGAGAAGCGTCCAGAAGCGAGTCTGGCGTGCCGGCATCAAGCCAGGCGAATCCACGTTTTAATCTCACGACGCCTAACTTTTTTTCTTTAAGGTAAGCATTGTTGACGTCTGTGATTTCTAGCTCTCCGCGTGCTGACGGTTTTATTGATTTTGTAATCTCAACTACTTTTGAATTAAAAATGTAAAGTCCGGTAACGGCAAAACTTGATTTTGGATTTTTTGGTTTTTCTTCGATTGAAATTGCATTGTCATCGTCATCAAGATCGACAACGCCATACCTTTCAGGGTCAGAAACGTGGTAGGCAAAAACAAGTCCGCCAAGTTTTCCTGAGTTTATTTCTGCAATTTTTCCTGCAATATTTTCAAGATTAACTTCTGAACCGTAAAAAATATTGTCCCCAAGAATCAGGCAAACATTCGAATTTCCAATAAAAGTTTCTCCAATTAAGAAGGCCTCTGCTATGCCACCTGGGTGCTTTTGCGCCTCGTAAGAAAGATTTATTCCGTAGTCAGAACCGTCCCCTAAAAACTTTGAAATATTCGGCAAATCTTGTGGAGTTGAAATAATCAAAACATCTCTGATTCCAAGATTAATCAATGTTGCCAATGGGTAGCAAATCATCGGCTTGTCATACACTGGGAGTAGTTGTTTTGTAATAACATGTGTTAGTGGAGCGAGTCTGGTGCCAGAACCACCCGCGAGTATTATTCCTTTCATTTAAAATTTATTTTAATTTTGCACATCGTCAGATTTTTTTACGCTGCACTAGTTACCCTCCCATGTTGTGGAGAACTTTGGGTTTTGAGTAGTTCTGACGGCATATGTCGATTTAGTTTTCCAAATCAGAAATCTTTTTACCTGAAATATGTCGCTCTAAAGCTAGATTAATTTTTTTTAACACCAAGCATTCCATTGTCTTTTCTAAATCTTTTCCAGCCTGTAAAAGAGTGGCTCTATCGTCATTTTTTACAATAGAATTCTCTAGAATTTTTACAGCTTTTTCAATCAATTCCGCTTCTTGTTTTGTGATTAGGTGAAAAAAGTTTTGTAAGTCATCTTTGGCAATCATGATATTTTTCTTCTCCTCAACGATTGTCTCCGCCAATAGCCTGTTTTGCATATCAGATTTAGAGTTTTTAAACGAATCAAGAAGCATGTTTTTCACTTCTTGTTCGTTTAAAGAATAGCTGGGGCGCGTTACAATTTCTTGTTTTTGTTCAGTAATTTTTTCTTGAGCGCTAATTGTAAGGAGGCCATCAGCATCAACCACAAATGTTACTGCAATCCTAGCCATTCCAGCTTTCATAGTTGGAATGTTTTTGATTTCAAAATTTGCTAGAGAACGACAATCTCTGGCAAGCTCTCGTTCGCCTTGCAGTATGTGGAATTTCATGCCGGTTTGATTATCGGCATAGGTTGTAAATTCTTTTGTTACCGATGTTGGAATTGCGCTGTTGCGTAAGATAATTTTTTCCACAACCCCGCCCATCATTTCTATTCCAAGCGACAGAGGAACTACATCGAGTAATAAATTTTGTTCACCACCTCCTCTTGCATGTCCACTAAGACCATAAGCCTGCCAAGCCGCGCCAATAGCAACTACGCGATCTGGATCGAGATTGGTTAGAATTTTTTCTTTACCAAAAATTTCTGTTAATTTTTTTCGGATTAAAGGAATCCTAGTTGAACCACCAACCAATATCAAACCCTTAATATCATTGGCTTCAAGCTGGAGATCATCAATTAAATTTTTAGTAATATCGATGGTTTTTTGAACTTTTTTGAAAATTAGTTTTTCAAATTCTTCTCGTGAAAATGAAAAATTGTCGGAAGGGTTTTCAATTAAGACGGAATCTTTTTCCGACAAATCTTCTTTAATTTTTCTGGCAAGAGATTTGGTCCAACATTGATCAGCAATTGAGCATTCAGAGGAAGTTTTACAAATCAGGTCAACCATTAAATTGTCAAAATCATCGCCACCAAGCTGATTGTCTCCCGCTACTCCAAGCACCCTAAAAATACCTTTCTGCATTTTGAGAATTGATACATCAAACGTTCCCCCACCTAAGTCGTAAACGCAGTACAGACCTTCAGATGCATTTTCTAATCCATAGGCCAAAGCTGCAGCAGTTGGCTCATTCACTAGTCTAACAACTTCCAGCCCCGCTAGTTTTGCAGCTAGTTTTGTAGCATTTTTTGCTGCTTCGTCGAAATAGGCCGGGACGGTAATTACGGCCTTTTTAATTTCTGTTTTAAGATTTTTTTCAGCAAGATTTTTGAGATATTTTAAGATCTCTGACGAGACCTCTTCCGGTGTAATTTTTTTATTTCCGATGATGATTTTTAGGCCGCTTTTACCAACTTCTCGTTGCTCATCTTCGGTAATTTGAAAAGGAAATTGTTGAGAAAAGATATCTTCTAAACCTTTTCCCATTAGTCTTTTAATTGACGGAATTACGATGTGATTTTCTTTGCTAAGAAGAGGTGAGGCCAGATTCGCACTAACGGCAAAAAAGTTTCCTAAGCAATCATACTCAACGAGAGATGGGTGAATATCCTTTCCATCTGCATCTGCAATAGTTTTTACCTTTCCATTTTCAACTAGCGAAACAAGAGAATTGGTTGTTCCAAGATCGATACCAATTATGATTTCATCGTCCGCTATTCTAGACTGTGAATCTTGGTTATGTTCTGTGATTTGTAAAAATACCACCTTGTTACTGTCTTAATTTTTGCTTTCTGGTATTGAGGTCTTTAAGAGATTTTTTTAAGTATTTTGCTTCTACTAAATTTTTAGCTGCTTGGTTTAGAAGCTTTTGTTCCAAGCTTTCAACGGCTGTAAGAATAAGACCTGTAACTTTCTCATTAATTTTGTTTTGCAAAATTTGAACTTGATTCTGCTCTGAAATTTGCTCTATTTCTTCTTGCAATTCCAAGACCTCTTCAAGCATTTCAAAATCTAGCCTTACAGAATTTTCATCATTCAAAATGTCAATTCCTTCTAGGTTTAAAATGTAACAAGCGCGTAAAAAATTGTCTGACAAAGTTTTGTTAGCTTCATTAATCTCAATTGAACGATTTATGTCGCCAAGGCTTGATTTATCAGGATGAAATTTAGTTTGTAGCTGAAGATATTTTTGCTCAAGATCCACTAAATCTATTTCGAATTTGACCGGCAGAGAAAACAGGTCAAAGAAATTTGGTCGTAGCTTACTCATTCTACACTTCTACCAGCCTCGGGTGCTGAACTCGTTGTTCCGATTATTTTTTTCACCTCTTGGTGGTGGCGTTCGTTTTCTTGTCTTAAAACTTGCTTTTGTTCCGGAGTGAGAGTTTTAACTATTTCGCGCCTGTGATCACGCCTTTCCTTGCGTGCTTCATGACGATCTTCAATTTTTTGATGACGTTGATTTTGTATTGATCCAGAGTCAGAAGGTTTGTTATTTATCTCGTTGTGATGCCCCTCGTCTCTTTCGCCTCTTCTCTCTTCTCTTCCACCATCCCCACGATCTTCTCTTCTATCAATTTTCTTTTCATTCCTTCTACCATCTTCATTCCTTCTACCATCTTCATTCCTTCTACCATCATTTTCTTCTCTGTTTTTCTTCATTGGAGGCTTGTTAGTACCTAACCCCTCTTGGCCCATTTCTGGTTTTGCTTGGTTTGGATTATTCTCCATACGAGCTTGCGCATTTGCAGACAACGCAAGGATGATTGATGCTGCAGTAATGGCAGAAATAATTTTCATAATTTTTTATTTGATTGCGGGGAGTTGGTACGATTTATGACTCTGAGTCGTCCATTTTTAAATTAATAAAACTTTTTGCAAATTCATCAAATTTATTAGCATCGATTGCCTCACGAATTTCCCTCATCAAGTCTTGGTAATAAAAGATATTATGCTCTGAAAGTAGCATTGAAGCTAGGATCTCATTAGCCTTAACCAAGTGATGAACGTAAGCCCTGGAATGATTTTTGCAGGCATAGCATTGGCATTTTTCATCAAGAGAAGATGTGTCATTGTGATATTTTGCGTTACGAATATTTATTGCGCCTAGTCTTGTAAATGCTTGTCCAGTACGACCTGAACGAGTCGGAATGACGCAATCAAACATGTCAATTCCACGCGCAACCGCGCCAACAATGTCGGATGGCTTACCTACTCCCATCAGATAACGCGGCTTATTTTGTGGTAAAAGATTTGGTAAATAATCAAGAACTTGAAACATCGATTCTTGCCCCTCTCCAACAGCCAAGCCTCCAATCGCATATCCATCAAAATCCATTTCGATTAACTTTTTTGCTGATTCTTCGCGTAAATCTTGGAAGGTTGATCCTTGAACTATGGCAAAGATCCCGTAACCACTTCTTTTTTGAAAAGCTGATTTTGATCTTTTTGCCCAGAGAAGAGAACGTTCCATAGCTTCTTTTGCTTGCTCGTAAGTAGCGGGAAAATGGACGCATTCATCAAAAATCATTGTTATGTCACTACCCAACTGGCGTTGAATTTGAATGGATTTTTCTGGCGTTAGAAAATGTTTTGATCCGTCAATATGTGAGGAAAATTCTACGCCTTCGTCAGAAATTTTTCTGATTTTAGATAATGACATTACCTGGAAACCGCCTGAATCTGTTAGAATCGGGGCATCCCACCCCATAAACTTATGTAAACCTCCAAGTCTTTCCACCAGCTCTGCCGTTGGTCTTAGCATAAGATGATAGGTATTGCCAAGTATGATTTCTGCTCCAGATTTTTTTACATCGGAAAACTTAACCGCTTTTACTGTGGCAGCAGTACCAACTGGCATGAAGGCCGGAGTTTGTATCGCTCCATGAGCCGTTATGACTTCCCCAACCCTCGCTGCTTTGTCAGTATTTTTTATTCTAAAAGCAAAATTTGTAACCATTGATTATGAAAAGATTTTTGCCGTTTTTGACCCTAATATTTTTTGCTATTCTCATCACTGCCGCAACATACAAATCAAGTCAAAAGCACGACAATGGCGCTATTTCAGAAGATTTGACCAGCGTTGAAGAATCTGACATTCACTTCTCGGAGGTAAAAATTTCATTACCAGATTTTTCTCTACCTAATCTTTTTGATGAGAGTAAAAATTTTTCCAAAAAAGACCTTATTGGCAAATATTCCGTAATCAATTTTTTTGCTTCTTGGTGCACAACATGTCGCGCTGAGCATGAGATTTTATTACGTTTACATGATGAAAACATTGTTGATATTTATGGAATAGCCTGGCGCGACATTGATAAAAACACAAAAAAATATTTGGAAAAAAATGGAAATCCTTACAAAGGAATTGCCAAGGATAATAAAGGATTATTTACCAAAATAACGGGGATTGAAGCTATTCCGGAGACTCTGATTGTCGATGAGAACGGTGTGGTTGTAAGGCGTTACCGAGGCAATTTACAGGATTTTTCTATTGATGAAATTAAAGAGTTTTTGAACCGCAAATAATCTAAAAATGACAAAACAAAAAATCGTAAAATTACCAAATGGACTTCGTGTCGCAGCGGATGAAATGAGAGATGTTGAAACTGTTTCAGTTGGCGTATTTGTTAACACTGGAAGTCGTAATGAAATTCCAAAAATTAATGGAATTTCACACTTCCTTGAGCACATGGCTTTCAAGGGAACAAAAAAAAGAACGGCAAAACAAATTGCGGAAGAGTTTGAAGGAATTGGTGGCCATATTAATGCTTATACTTCAAAAGAAAAAACGGTTTATTACGCTAAAGTGTTGAAGCGGCATGCCGAGTTCGCCATTGAGTTTCTGTCTGATATTTTACAAAACTCTACTTTTGATGAAGTGGAATTGGAAAAGGAAAGGGGTGTAATTTTGCAAGAAATTGCCATGACGAATGACACGCCGGATGATATTATTTTTGATTATTTTCAAGAAACTGCTTTTCCAAAACAAGCGCTCGGACGTTCAATTCTTGGGCCTGTTGCCAATATTAAAAAATTTAATAGCGACGCTTTTTCTGATTATATCGGTAAGCAATATAATTATGAAAATATTGCCGTAGTAGCGGCTGGAGCAATTAAGGAAACTGATTTGGTAAAATGGTCAAAAAAATATTTTACTAAGCTTGGAAGTAATAAAATCGCAACTCCAGAAGTTGGAAAATATCAAGGCGGAGAATTTAAAAAAGAAAAAAAATTAGAGCAGGTAAATTTAGTAATGGGCTTTGAAGGGCTGTCCTACTTGCATGAAGACTATTACACTGCGCAAATTTTAGCGATGATTTTGGGCGGAGGAATGTCGTCGCGGCTTTTTCAAGAAGTGCGTGAGAACCGTGGTTTAGCTTACTCAATCTACGCTTTCAATTCTTCTTACCGCGATTCAGGTCTATTCGGAATTTATGCCGGAACTACTCCTGAAAAAGCAAAAGAACTCATCGACACAACAAAAAATGAAATAGAAAAAATCTGTAAAAAGATTTCCGACAAAGAGATCCAGCGCGTTAGGACGCAGTTTCAAGCCGGACTGTTAATGGCGAAGGAAAGTACAAGCTCAAGAATGCAAAAACTTGGCTCAGATATTTTGGCGTTAGGTCACATAGTTTCTGACCGCGAAATTATCAGAGATGTGTTGAGGGTAGAAAAAGCTGATTTAACTAAATTGGCAAAAAAGATTTTCCTTTCTTCTAAGCCAACACTTGCAGCAATCGGTAAAGTTAGCTCGATCGCAACATAAATTTTGTTTTTGAAAAACTTTTGCAACACGCTTTCATCTATACCCATTCCAACTGAAGAAGCCGAATTCTGACTTCGAATTTTTGGCAAAGATTTACTCGGAGAATGACGCTGTACCACATGGTACATCTTACATTCTCCGTCGTGATTTTTGCTCAAAACTTCTTTGTCATAGTCCGATTTCTTCAGGTGGAATGGGTATAGCATAGCCCACTCATAATTTACAAATTGCTTTTTTCTAAACAGAGTTACAAGTTCTCGCCCCCCATTCAAGGCTGGGTAGCAAAGTGGTAATGCAGGAGCCTGCAAAGCTCTTACGCGCCGGTTCGATTCCGGCCCCGGCCTCCAATTTCAAGACTTACCCGCAATTCTCTCATGGGATTCTTTAAGATTTCTTCTCAAAAATTCTCATATCCAATAAGGCTATGCTCTTCAATTGCGCTTGACGCAATGGGTGAGTTCAATCTCCTAGCGCAACTTTACATCGTTGTTAACCTCAAAAGGTTTACAACAATTAAAGTGCGCAATCATGACCAAAAACTACACTCGGATTTCTCTTTGTGAACGAGAAATAATTTACAAACTCAACCTTGAGAAAAAA
>CAMDJN010000020.1 GCA_945900795.1 Rickettsia typhi
CTAAAAACTTGCTGATTTATGAAAGTCAGAAGTGCCATTAGGGCTAGTAAACAGTAGCTTTAGCTACTTTTAATAACAAGGAAAATAATCAAAAAAACTAAAGAAATTTATGAAGAAATTGTTTGGGGATTTGCAACAGCCCCTTAATGAAAAATTCAGTTGAAAAAACCTCATTTGCATCGCCTAATTTAGCAATATTCTTTGGGTCGTAGTTGAGAATTTTAACGCAAGAATCAGAAGGTTCTCACCCAAATCACTTGACCATAAATTTTGACTCAAGAACTTGCAAATGAGGTTAAAAATATTGTTTAACCATCAACCAAGAAGATGTTTAAATTTCCAAACTCCTTTTGAGGTTTTTTATGAAACTAAATGGATTTGGTTGCGCTGGAAAGTTGAATTCACCTTGGCTAAATTCTGACTTCTAAAAATAACCCTCATCTCAAAACAATTAATCTTTCTTACAAAATTCAATATTCTTCCAACCAAATTATTCATATGAAAAATAAATTTTTCCTCATCGCTCTGATTGCAGCTTTGTCGCTTTCCACTTCTTGTAGCAAAAAAAAGTCTTCTGACTCTTCTCCCGCGTCATCTTCAGCTAGCACCGAAACCAAATCTTCCGACCCAATTGTAGCAAATAATTCTGATGCGGAAGGTGTAAAAAATAATGAGACTAAATCATCTCCTTCGGCGCCAAAAACTGAAATTAAAACTGAACCAAAAACTGAAATTAAAGATGATGGCAAAAGTACATCAGGCACTAATGACGCAAATGGCGCAACAAATAAAAATGTTGATCCAACCCCGTCTGTACCAAGATGCAAATCTGCAATAAAGAAAAATGTAAGACCTTATTGTGCTGAATGCGCTGCTGGCCAAAGCTATGACATGAGTGTTTTGATTAATAATGAAAAGAATTACAGTAGCGGGCAAGTTTTTCCGGGAAGCGCGGCGTGGTCTCTAGGATTACTTTTTGGGGAAGGAGCCGTCGCCTTAGATAAAATAGATTTTTGGACAAATGACTGTAGTCACTCAAAACTCAATACGGTGCAGCTTCAAGGCTCTGTTGATGGCAAAAGTTATACTACATTAGGAACATTGGGAAATCCTGGCTACAGTAATGGAGGATCTTGTAATGATAATGGTGTGCTAGATTTCACTCTCACCAACTCCACCGATCAATCGGTCAAATATAAATTTTATAAAGTTGTATTTGTTCAAGGCATTACTGACGTGAGATTGTTTGAGATTGATCCATACGTTTGCGAGTAACCATCCAGCCATTTTTCAGTCCGATTTGAACATGAGGATTTGAGAGTTTTACAGCAGAAAAATCCTCAAATCCTTTTTGATCGAAAATCAAATATTGCGCCTCAGAAAATTTATGGTTTCTTAAGGCGCAATATTTACTTCTTCGTATGAATTTCCTTTTGCAGCCTTAGCCAACTGCCCAGCTCAGATGGTTGAACCGTTGTATTTGGACTCTCCGGCGCTTTGACCGCTCTTGGATCAACAGCAGAAGATGCTGTATTAGGAACTGGCATTGATGAGATTAAGCCTTTTCCAAAGAGAAGTTGAGCCACTCCTACTCCATACCTACCAAGACTAACTGAACAATCCAAGGTTAGCCTACATATATCATGAGCCTTGATGTTAACGTTAGGATGACTCATTAGAGCGTCAGAAATTTCAACTTCATTACCATACATGGCCAGATGGAGCGGGGTCCTGAGGTCCGACTCTCTAGCAAGATTTGGATTTATATCGCGGTGATTCAACAAGGTTTGTAACACTGCAAGATTACCGCACTCTACAGCAAGATGAAGCGCGGAAGAGCTGCAATGATAAGATCTTCTCTCTCCGATGCAAACTCTGCGCTCCTCATCCTTGCTGTAACCGCTAAGAACATTCGGGTCGACTTTTTCAAAAGATAAAACGCGCTCCATAACCTTACTTGATCCGAGAAGTACTAGTAGGTGAATTGCAGCCATACCGCCTTCACCTAACACATTCGGATTTTTCATTGAACCTACTATTTCCAAAATTGACCTCTCCACCTCATCTCTGACTTCAGTACAAGAAGAGTTCTCAGCTACTATTTCTGACAACTTTACGAGCTTTTCTCTGTCACTCCTTACAGCCATCGCTCCTTCTATTAGACACCTCCCTACGGCGCGCTTAGTCACATCATCTTTCAACCCCATTACCCTGCGAATCGGCAACTGCCCATCTTCACTTGTTAACTCAGGATCAGCTCCACAATCAAGCAAAAATTGAACAAGTTGAGGATCTCCAAACATCACCGACATATGCAATAACCTGTTTCCAGTACCATAATCTGCAGCAAAAGCATTTACATCAACAAGGAATTTTTTTTCTTCAAAAAACTTTTTAATCTTTTCGAATTTATCCCGTTTTTGATCTAAGCTCTCGGCTAGATGATGCTCATGCATTAAAGCGCACAATGTCTCAAGCGCACTCTCCTCCTCTTTTGTATGAGGGCGCTGATTTTTTTTGCGATGAGGAGAAACTCCCAACATCTTTAACCTATCTCCTTCTGATATTAGATTTTCTTGTGGAAGCGGGGGCACTATTGCTACTCTACTTTTTGAGGTAGCAGCTTGACTAGTGGTAGTAGCAAGACCTCCAGAACTTGATTCCGTTACTTTGGAATGCTCTTTCTCAATTTCCTGCCAAATCGCTATAAAGGCTTTAGTGGTAACGCTGCTGCTATAATTATTTGAAATGTATTCACCAATAGCACGAACATGATCATATCGACCGGAAACAAACATTGTTTTGATTCGAGACTTCAATTGAGAATGATTTAGTCCAAGGATTTCTGCTGCATCTTTTATGACTTCAAACTCTGGCAAAGATTTTATCTGACCAGACTCTTGATCAGGCTCCCGTTCATATTGCCGACTTTCTTCAGCCCTATGCGTAGTAAGCCTTTCGTAACAATCTTTAGCCTGCCCCAGATTTCCTGACTCAATTAGTTTTTCGATTTGTTTTAACCATTCCTTGTCCGTGGATTGCTGCAAGTTGGATATTATTTGCCGATAACTAATCTCTTCCTCCGAAGATTTGTGCAAGTCTTGTAGGTCAAGAATATTTGGCTGGTTCACCCTTATCTCATAAACATAGACCGACCCACAAGACCTGGTCAGGGCTACATAAAGCTTGTTAATCTCTTGTAATTGTTCAGAAGAAAAACGGTAGTCTTTCGCGACTTCCGTTTCATTAGTTTGCTTCATCAAACCATCAATCGCTGTTACGAATCTTTTTGGCTGGCCATCTGATTCAAAAAGCATTCCATAAAGAATGACTTGTTCAAACTCCAATCCCACCACCTCTTCTGGCACAAAAACCTGATCAATACCAAACCTTTTTCTTGCCTCATCTTTTGCCTCTTGGTTTGGAACTATGACAGCAATTTTAGTGGAGTTAGATTGTCTAGTTTGCTCACAAAAGCTATCCACATCTGCAGAACCTTTCTCTATTAAAAAATATACCAGACCATTGTCCAACGAACTGTTCCCTTGTGTCGAGCCTTGCAATCTCTCGCCGGTAATCCTTTTTTTTGCGGCAATTATTTTATCACTTAAGCTTATGACTCTACTTGGACATCGGTAAGAGTAAGGCCAAAGAATTTCCTCAATTCGTTTTTCTTCATATTCGTAAAACACACTCTTAACGAAGTCAGTAATTGGAACATTTCCCAACATGCTTTGCGCCGCATCTCCAAGCGCAACAAGAGGCGAGTTACGTCCTCCCGTACTTACAATAATATGACGCAACTGAGTTCTTGGACATAACTGGCATTCATCAACTACAACCAAACCGACACCCACCTCATCTTCACCCTCTAACTGCTCCACATTTCTTATTGGTAATGGCATGAGAGCTGGGTTAAAGCTACTACATTCTAATAGATGTCGCTGATAAAACTCCAACTCTTCCCAAGCCCTTTTTCTTACTTCTGACGTCTTGTCTTTTGTCTCTTCATTAATTAATGACTGCCTTGCGCCAAGTTGTTGGTACTCATTTAAACCTACGCAACCAGCGGCTATGCAAAGCTCTTGGTAGAGACTATCTGGATTAGAAAAAATTGTCGGGATTGGATTTTGTGTAGACTTTGATTTGCGACTTTTATCTGTTTTAGGTGTGACCGCCTCTTGAGGCCTCGTCTTATACCACTCCAAAAATTTATCCTTACCGACAAATTCTGGAATACTACCATCTGCACTAGCGCCACGTAAGACCTGTCTGGAATACTCCTCAAATGTTTGCACAATGATATTTTTGGGAAAATTTCCCTCAGCCACTTCTGGGCTTCCGGCACTTCTTAATTCCTGCAGCAATATTTCTTTCATCATCATGGCCAGTTGATGAGTCGGGGCAAGATAATGAACTTTCTTCCCGCTTCCTTCCAAAAACGCCTTGAGCAACATTTCTTTTGCAACCACAGTCTTGCCGGAACCAGCAGCCCCCATGATCAGCAGCGGCAGTCTTTTGTCACGAATGACTTCGCACTGAGGCACTGATGGAACAAAAAATTTACCAGCAAACTCAATTGCTTCAGGCGTTTCTGCTTCATTAATAAGTGGAGCGGCAGTGCTGTAAGTGTCATATTTTACAGCTTCTAAAGCCTCTGCATTCAATGCTCGGAATGCTTTATCGTAATCATGATTTTCTACCACACCAACCACAACAACAACTTGTTGGCCACCTTCAGAGGAGATAGTAACAAGAATTCTATCTGACTTGCTGACACTGAATGAGCATAGTTTTGAGCCAGCAAAAGTTTTGCCTCGCAACGAATGAAGTCCAAGTTTTTGGCCTTGAGAGAATTTCTCTATCGCCTCCTTCTCTTGCGGTTTAAGCGTCAGAACTTTTGGAATTTTTACTACAGAGGCTGTATTGGATTTTGTCATTTTTGGTAAAAATTATTAGACCGCACTGGGAGATTATATTTATTCATTGCCAGTTCCTTGATAAAAATACGTTTTTTATAACGACGGATCTGGGTTCAAGAATCATAAAAAATAACAAACCAACAATGATACCAAAATTGATCTTTCAAACCCCGCGCCTCAAAGCCTTTCAACTTAACGAGGCTAACAAACATCACGTAATAAAACTCTACAACGCTGCTGAGAATATCGAATTTCTTGAAGGAATTGACGTCATAAAAGACATCGAGCTAGTGTTTGAGTGCTACGAACGTTACGGCGGAATTGGGGCTTATTTGCTTTTCAAAAATGACAGTGACGAGTTCGTGGGATTTGGCGGAGTGCAAAGACAAGAGCCAATGGCTGATGGAACTCTGGCAATGTCAGACAGCGATATTGAATTTCTGATTATTATCGAAAAGAAGTTCAGCGGAATAGGATTTGCTTCAGAATTTTGCGAAGCATTTTTTCAGAAGTTTTTTACACAACATCAAAATTTACCAATAGTCGCAAGGATCAGTGGCAAAAATCTTTCTTGCATCAAATTGCTAAAAAAATTTGGCTTTGTGGAAATTGGAGAAACTGATTACCATGTTTACGGTAATAAATTTTCTTTGCTGAGACTTAGTTGTGAAGACTTGAAAATAGAGCGCCAAGCGGTTTTGATGTGACTTCAGCCCACGCGCCTCAAAGCCTTTCAACTTAACGAGACTAACAAACATCACACAATAAAACTCTACAACGCTGCTGAGAATATCGAATTTCTTGAAGGAATTGATGTCATAAAAGACAGTGACGAGTTCGTGGGATTTGGCCATAAAGTTTTTGACCAGGAGAGCGTAGGGAACCTCTAAAAATTAGATTTTTTTTAGAAATTATTTAGGCAACAAAATTTCGAGCAGGTAAGCGTACTTAGAGGTTCCCCGTAGTAGTTTGTTACTATTAAGTGTTTTGTTAACCGCTAGACTTACCCTTCAATTTTTTATAAAAAACCGGCAACCAATCGTCCGGGTTCTCCCCGATTTCTTTGATGATTTGATTAGCAAGAATCACAGTATCAACACGGCCGGATAAAACCCCGATTAGATTGTCCATTCCGCTTAGATCAATGCGCGCGATTACGCCATCATTGTCCTGCTTTACCAGGAAATATCTTGTGGAAGGATCTGTAGTTTTGACTAGATTAAATTCACGTTCTGAAAGCATAAACACTTCGCGATAAGCCTTCGTCGCTTTAAGATTTGGAAGAAAAATTTGTGTTGCGGTTTGCTGCACCAAAGTATCAGAAATGCTACTCTTTGTAGCATCCTCAACTGACTGAGTAGCAAAGACTACGAACGTGTTGAGCTTTCTTAAAACCTTGAGCCAGTCTTTAATTTTTGGAGCAAAGACTGGATTGTCGATCAATGCCCATGCCTCATCCAGAACAATCATCGTTGGAGATCCATCGAGAGACCGTTGGATACGATGAAAAAGGTAAAGCAAAGTTGGCCCTATTGCGACCTTATCTTTCAACACCTCTCCCATCTCAATCCCGAAAACTAACGCCGCGTTGAAATCGATGACATCCTCTTCATTGTCAAAAAGCTTAGCGTGAGAACCCCTTCCGTGCCACATTGAAAGCCTTCCCGCAAGAGTGCCCGGGCCTCCCAAGCCCATGAATGGCGCGATATTTCTTAGCCTTCTTTGTTGCTTTGGCAATTTATAATTTCCATCAACCGCTTCGTTTATTCTATCAATCTCATGAGCCGGTAACATAACTTCCCCCGTTGAGACCAAGGCCTTCATGAACTCAATCAGGAATGAGCGATTCTCTCTGGAATCTTCAAGCTGAAACGGATTAAAGTCGGAAGTTTTTGACACGTCTGGAATCATGTATCTTCCGCGAATAGCATGAATAAAAATTTCTGCACCGCGATCCTTGTCGAAGAAAAATAAGCGCCCTTTAAACTTGCGAGCCTGGGCGCAAAGGAATGTCAGAAGGACTGTTTTACCCGAACCAGTTGGACCGACTATCATCGTATGTCCAACATCTCTAACGTGAAAACTAAAAAAGTAAGGCGTTCCGGAAACGGTATTGAGAACCGTAACCGCATCTCCCCAATGGTTGCGTTTTCTCTTACCGGAAGGGTAATTATGGAAGGAGGCAAATGAGGCAACATTCAAGGTATTGATGGTGCTTGATCTGGCCATAAAACTCTGATTACCAGGCAATTGCGACCAAAATGCTGGTTCTAAATTTAACTTCTCGCGAACTGCAGTAATACCAACATTCGCAAACTCCACTACAACTGAAGAAATTGCGCTTTCCATCGCCTTCGGGTTATCTTCCGAACACATCACGGTCAGATGATGAGAGCCAAAAGCAAATTCTCCACCCATTGCTGAATCAAGCGCCTGATCAATTTCCTGAATTTGCGACACCGCGACATCTTCTGACTGCATTAATCGACGCTGTTGAAGCTGCATCGAACTTATCGCAACCATGCGATCTACAAAGGAAAATGATTGGCTAATAACAAGCTCAAAAGGCATCTGCATAAAACCGTCCAATATGCCAGCATGTGTGGATGGGCGATATTCTTTGATTGAGGCTATGCCAACATATTTTATGCCAGTTGGGTGATGAGCTTCGATTGATTTTGTTCCAAAATAAAGACGACTGATTGGTAAGTGGTGAGAAATTTCACCAAGAGGGACGGCAATTGGTTGAGAATATCCACAATTAACCAGACGTGCCAAGAATTCCAAAATTTCAGAGATAACTCCATCCTCTGATTCTATTACTCCCAAAAGCGTTACGCCATAATTGCCATAACCATTTAATACACGCTCTGTGATTTCTTCAATCTCATCAAAAGCCTCTTGCATGTAACTTTCCCATGAAGCCTTATCCGCCTTATGTTGCGCTTTTTTGACCATCTGCTCAACCATGGCAATAGCGCCCTTATCTGGCCCACGAACTATTGTTAGGTAATGTTCATTGATGAATGTTCTATCATCAGAATGTTTTGCCGCCCATTCTTCATTCACGGCTTTGGAAAAATTATCCGGCATTTCTCCGTCCGGAAATCCTTTTTCTTTACGCCTGATCGTATGAAAATAAAGGTTAAGATTTCCGGAAGACATGCCCTTCAACAGGTTATTACGACCCGACTTTTTCAAATCGATATCGATATCATCAGCGGTTTCAAAGGCGAATCCTTTGATCTTGATGACGCGAACCAATTCTTCTTTGTAAGTTAAAAGTGTATTAGAATTCCAATGACATTTGTAGGGAATGAAATGCGCTGACGAAACCTCGCCCTTAGCGATCTTAGCCTTTGCTGGTTTTATCGTAGAAAAACGTGGCATTAAGTTGGGGATATTTGTAGATCTTTCATAAAGTGAAAACCACGAATATAAAAATTTTCACGGTAATAAAGCGCATGCGATTGTTTGTTTTCTGTGTAGGAATCGAGAATAATTTTCTGACATTTTAGCTCTTCTGCTATAGCTGCAATTGCGTCTAAAATTCTTTTTCCGATGCCGGATCCACGCTTTTCCTGATCAACAACGAAGCTGGAAACTTGTACGTAACGTCCGCAATAGAGCATTCTAAGGATCCAGTAACCAGCAACACCAACGATTTGATTATTTTCAAACGCAGCAACCATCATAAAATTATTCGTTTCGATCATCTCGTTAAGATAAATCTCATACTCATCTTTTTTCATCCCATGGTACATCTGCGTGAGCAGGGGATATGCGGTAAGCATCTCCTTTTTAGTCTCAAGCTTCTTTATGATGGGTTGATGATTTTCATTCATGATGATTTAAGCGCAGTCTCTAGCTCAGAAGCCCAACGAGTAACTGTGCCGGCGCCAATACATAAAATCAAATCTCCAGCCTTAATTTTATCTTTGAGAATATTTGCCAACTCCTTTGCCACCGGTTCGTTATTTGGTATTTTTACGACATTTTTGTGACCGGTTTTTTTGATTCCGTCGATGACTGAATCTTGGCTAATTCCTTCAATCGGGGCCTGTCCCGCAGAATAAATTTCTGACACTAAAACGTAATCCGCATCAGTGAAAGCATTACAAAATTCTCTAAACACATCACGAATTCTGGTGTATTTATGAGGTTGAAAAACACAAAAGATTTTTCCACTTCCAACTAGATCTCTCGCGGCTTTAAGAGTTGCAACAATTTCGGTTGGATGATGTCCATAATCATCAATTATCGACACTCCTTCATATTCACCAACCTTCGTGAATCTGCGCTTCACTCCACTAAAACTTGCCAATGCTTTTTTTATTTTCTCACCATCAATTTTCAAAAAATCTCCGATCGCAATTGCAGCTAAGGCATTACTGGCATTGTGTTTGCCGTAAGCTGGCATGCAAATATTTTTTATCTCACGACCATCTTTAAACAGGACATCAAAACTCAAACCAGAAGCGTCTCCTTTAAATTTTTTTGCTACCAAATCCGCTGGCAAATCCGCTGGCAAATCCGCTGGCAAATCCGCCGCCGAATCCACATTGCCACTGATCGAGTAGGTTACTAGATTTTTCTTGCTGTTCTTTAATTTTTGGTAAAGTTTTTCGACTTCCAAGTCATCGATGCAAAGCGCGCACATTCCATTTTCAGGGATTTGATTAACATACTGCTCGAAACAAGCTTTCTGCTTTTCAAAACTTCCACCATATCCAGAAAATTCTAGATGTTCAGGCTCAATGTTTGTAACCGCACCAATCAAGGTTGGAAGAGTAACAAAACTCGCGTCAGATTCATCAGATTCTGCAATCAAATATTCTCCTTTTCCAATTTTCGAATTACTGCCGAAATAATTAATGACACCGCCATTAATCACCGTTGGATCAAGACCGGCAATTTCAAGAACTAGAGATGTCATGCCAGTGGTGCTTGTTTTACCATGCGTTCCAGCAATTGTAATTCCCTTGTATTCGTTCATGACTATGGCAAGCAAGTTGGCACGGGTGATCACCGGAATACCTCTTTCCTCTGCAATAAGAATTTCTGGATTGTTGGTTTTGATAATCGAAGTCTGAATGATTAAAGAAATTTCAGAAGAAACATTCTCAGCTTTATGCCCGACGAAGTATCTGATTCCCTTATCTCGTAGCTTTTGCGTGAGGTAATTTTCTGTCAAATCAGAACCCTGAACCTCGATATTGAATTCACGCAAAATCAATGCCAGAGCACTCATGCCAATTCCACCCAATCCAATAAAATGAATTTTTTTCTGATTTTTGATTTCTTGAAAGTTCATTTTGGAATTGGTTTAGTGGCTTTAAAAAATGCTCCAAAAACAAGCTACGAGCCGGTTAAGATACTAAATTGCAAATGAAAATTTTATGAACAAGAAGAAAATCGAAGAGATTTTTTTAACCTGGCAAGAAGAAAATCCCCATCCAAAAACTGAGTTGGTTTTCACTAATCACTACACACTTTTGATCGCTGTGGTATTGTCCGCACAAAGCACCGATGTTTCTGTTAACAAGGCAACAAAAGAGCTTTTTAAAATTGCGGATTCACCAAAAAAAATGTTAGAACTTGGTGAAGGAAATTTAAAAAAATACATCAACACCATTGGGCTTTATAATGGCAAATCAGCCAACATTATCAAGCTTTCCGAGATTTTAGTAAAAAAATTTGATTCAAAAATTCCTGATGATTTTGAAAGTCTAAAATCACTTCCAGGAGTCGGACAAAAAACTGCCAATGTTGTTTTGAACTGCGCTTTCGGACATCCAACAATTGCAGTTGATACTCACGTTTTCCGTGTAGCAAATCGAATAGGATTTGTTAACGAAACAACTCCAGAAAAAACAGAAATCGCTTTGCTAAAAATCATTCCAAACAAATGGCAAAATCACGCACATCACTGGATGATATTACATGGTAGATATACCTGCAAAGCTCGCAATCCGAAGTGCGAGATTTGTAAAATTAATAAATTTTGTACACTGTTTCAAAAAAGCCTCACATCAAAATGAACAAGGCGACAATGGTTAGTAAAACTCAAAATCTCCAGCAATACAAAATCAAAAACCTATGGCAAAAGCAGGTTTACAATAGGTTCATTGCATCATTTTTACTATTTTTTATTATGAGCTGTAGCGCTCTACATCCAGAGCCATACTATTTCGGGGCGAAATCGGATCATTTTAATGGCAAGGTCTTTGTCTCAGATGTTGAGGAAAAAATTTCTGATTACGTAACGATTCTGTCTACTTCGAAGGATTTCTGGGGAAGTCAGGGAGAGGAATTTAAGCCGACGAAAATTGATAGTTCACGTCCGATAAACCGCGCCAGGATTACTTTCATTGGCCATTCTACAACGCTCATTCAGCTTGCAGAAATGAACATTTTAACCGATCCGATTTTTTCAAATCGTGCCGGCCCAATTCCTTTGCCACTTTTTAGCCCAAAACGCCATTACCAACCCGGACTAGAATTCGAAAAATTACCTCATGTCGATTACGTTTTATTGAGCAGCAATTCTTACTACCACATGGATATTCCAAGTATCAAAAAATTGCATAAAAAATTTAAGCCGATGTTTGTGACTGGTCTTGGAAATTGCTACTATCTAAACATGGTTAGAAGTCTTGACTTGCAATGCGTGGAGCTGGACTGGAATCGTGTGATTGATCTTGGATATGAAACGAAATTGTATTTTTTGAAAGCTAAAAACTTTTCAAAAAGAGACGGGTTTGATAAGAATAAAGTTTTGTGGGGATCTTTTGCTATCATGTCGCAACAGATCAAAATCTTCTTTGCGGGAGATACGGGATTTTCAAAGCATTTAATAAAAATCGGGCAGAATGTTGGGCCATTTGATGTGGCGCTACTTCCAATTGGATCCTACGAACCAAGGGAAGTGTTAAGTAAAAATCATTTAACTCCGGAAGACGCGATTAGAGCCCACAACGCACTCGGGGCTATGAAATCAATCGGGATTCACTTTAACACCTTCCAAACCACAGCGGAAGGATATTATGACAGCCTCATTGAGCTTGAAGAATTAAAGAAAGTTTACGAGATAAAGCTTGAGGAATTTATCGCTCCTAAGTTTGGCGAGGTGTTTGAGCTGTAAGAGCTAAACCTAGATCGTTTATCAAATCATCAACATGTTCCAACCCAACTGACAATCGACACATTGATTCAGTGATGCCGATTTTTTCTTGTTCTTCACGAGAAATGTTGGAGTGGGTAGTTGTTGCGGGATGCGTAATTAAAGATTTTGCATCACCGAGATTGTTGGAAATATCAACGAGTTGCAGTTTATTCATAAAAGAAAACGCTTCTTCCTTCCCACCTTTCACCTCAAAAGCCAACATTGCTCCGCCTTTATTCATCTGCCTTTGTGCCACTTCAAACTGTGGATGAGATTTTAGAGTTGGAAACAAAACTCGTTTTACTTGCGGATGGGATTCTAGGAAATTTGCAATTTTTTCCGCATTTTCACAATGGCGCTCCATTCGTAGAGCGAAGGTTTCGAGAGATTTTAAAATTACCCAGGCATTGAATGGGCTTAGTGCTGGCCCAGTGTGACGATGAAATGGAAGTAAAATTTCTTTGATGAATTCTTCTTTTCCGAGTACGCATCCTCCCAAAGTTCTACCCTGTCCATCCATATGTTTAGTGGTTGAATAAACCACTAAATCAGCACCAAGCGGAATAGATTTTTGGCAGTAAGGCGAAGCAAAAATATTGTCGACGATTAGGCAAGCAGCATGTTGCTTGGAAAGCTTTGCAACGAATTCAATGTCTACGATTTCCAGATTCGGATTTGCCGGGGTTTCAATAAAAACTACTTTGGTATTTTTTTTGAAAGCAGCCTCCCAAGCCTTGTTGTCCTTACCATCAACAAGCGTTACTTCGATTCCAAAGTTCGGTAAAATTTTTGTCGCGATGTGAAAACATGACCCAAATAAAACTTTGGAAGCAATAAAATGATCTCCCGCTTTTATTTGGCACATGATTGAAGCAAAGACCGCCGCCATTCCGCTAGCCATTACACAAGCACTTTCTGCACCTTCTAACAGCGCCAACTTGTCTTCCAACATTTTTAAATTTGGATTCAAATAACGCGAATAGACATATCCCGGCGCATCACCATTAAAGCGACTTTCGGCAGTTTCTGCTGAGTTGTAGGCAAATCCTGAATTCAAGAAAATCGCTTCGGAAGTTTCGCCAAAATTTGAGCGAATCGTTCCGCCACGCACCATTTGCGTTTCGAGATGAAGATTTTTGAAATCGATATTTTTATTTTTGTAAGACATGAGGAGATAATTACGAATTACGAATTACGAATTTTCGTAAAGTTAGGCTGGTAAAAAAAATCAGAGAAAAAATCGCAACGATTGTTGATGAAATTGTAAGGTCATTTACTTCGGCAATTTTAAATGAGACCGCTGAAATGATGGCTCCAAGACATAGGCTGATTAGCAACATTTGTTTTGCCGAGGTAGAAAAAATTCGTGAAATTGCTGCCGGCAAAATCAGAAGTGAAGTCATTAAAAATACCCCCACAATTCGTACTGATAAAGCAATCGTAACCGCCAAGAGAATTGTGAAAGATAAATTCCAGAAGGTTGTTTTTATATTTTCTATCCTAGCCAAATCCTCATCAACAGCAATTAATAAAAGTTTCCTGAAGGCAAAAATTATGTAAGCAATTATCATGACTGCAATTGCCATGAGAGCATAAAGCTCTTGATTTCCAACCGATAAAGCATCTCCAAAAATGTAAGAGTTAAAGCTAAAATTTTTCATCCGAAAATCCTGAAAATCATTGATCAGCATCGCACTTGCAACGCAAAAATAGGAGGCAATGACGATTAGAGAGTCTTTGGAGAAGAAGCGATTTTTTGAAATGATTCCGAGTAAGGAGGCAAAGAAAGTTGCAAAGATGGTTAAGACAAGAATTTGGTTTACGTTAAAAATAGCACCTATCACCAAACCAAGCAGAATCGAGTGCGAAAGCGAGTCTCCGAAGTAAGCTAATTTTTTCCACAATACAAAAACACCAAGAACCGAACAGGAAATCGTAGTTAAAATTATGCAGAAAAATGGTTTGATTAAAAATGTTTCCATGCTGCTTTTATGAAAATGGACTCCTGAAAAAGACGGTTTTTTAGGAGCTCAAAAATTGCTCTGCAGCTCTTTCTTCGAATGCTGCCATCATTTTTTCTGCAGCCTTTTCAAATACTAGGCCGATCATCTTACCCAAAATTATGGAATTAAATTCAAACTCGAGAAGAAAATCTACGCGACATTTATTTTCTTCGATTCTGGAAATTTTCCATTGATTCAAAAGGTTCTTAAAAGGTCCGCTAATCGCTGTAGCACTGATGCAGAAGGCATGACCGAATTCATCCTTCACTTCACAATGCGTTACATCAGAACGATATTTTTCAAAAAAATTTTTAAAATTTACCAAGAGATCGGCTTGTAGATTTTTGTCAGAAACTTTTGTAATGATTTTAGCTTGTTTACACCATGGCAAAAATTCTGGATATTTTTCGATATCCATCACGAGATTGTATATTTTTCTGGCGGGATAAGGCAGGATTTTAGTTTGAGTAAGTGATGGCATGTGGGGCTATTGTCCAAAAATTTGCTCTGTTGATCCGCTTGCCCAGAAAGGGTGCCCTAAAGCACCTTGCCCGACACCAGCATTACCACTACCATCAACACCTTTTGGTAACGCACCCCAAATTCCATCTAGACCTCCGCCAATACTTGAAGTAGACCCACCCATAACGCCGCTACCACTACCTGAGAACATGTCGCCCCATGTGGCATTAATATGCATTTTGTTAAAAGTAGTATCATAAGTCGGCGTGACAAAACCTAAAACAGAAGCTTGTGGACCAGTTGATGGAGATAGAACGTGATAAAAGCACCAGCTGTAACCTCTTGAATGTCCAAAACGATATTCGGAATTACTAATCATTTTTGGATCGTAACGATAACCGTAGCGTGAACGGTAGAAAACGTTACCCCGAGCATAATTAACAGTTTCACAACCATCTCTAAACCCTTTTTGAAATGCTGGGGTTCCATCAGGAATTTTCATGTTGGTTAAGCTGTAGAAAGGTGTTCCAGCCTTTGTAAACCACTTACAATTACCAAGCCCGAATAAAATAAATAGCAGTATGATTTTTGTAAAAACCTTCATTTAATCTAACGCATTCCTCCAAAAAACGAACCCCAAATAGATGTTTTATGCTTAACGAAATCATAACGGTAACAAAGCCAGAAAGCGTTACCCCAGGCGGTCTTATACTCGGATGAGTTCATAATTTTATAACCATCCACCACATTACTTTTGTAAAAAATTTTATAAAAAGTGTTTGCTCCTCCAGACATGCCAGTCTCGCAACCATCCTTCCACCCTTGCTTGAATTCAGTAGAAGCGCCTTCGTCCGGTATAAATTTTTTATCCGGCCTTCCAGGATAGTAATCCGCTACGTAGGTTTGGCAGGAACAGGTAAGTAGAAATGTGAGTAGTAGAAAAATTCTATTCATTTAATTATTCATTCAAGGGGACCGTATTTAAATGACCTAAACTCTTCTCTAACGAAGTCAGTAACGTGGGTATGACAAGCAAAAAAACCTTGACCCCAACCCGTTTGATACGCTGCATCATGTTGATAAACGCCGCTACCAAACTCTGGCCCTTTGTTGTTTAAATAAACGAAAGCGTTGGCAAAAGTTTTATTTTTTAATACACTTCGACAACCGGCATACCAACCAGCTTTGTATTCAGGTGGACCATCAGGAACTTCGAGATTCATGGTAACGGGTTGATAAAAACCAATACTATCCGGCAAGCGACATGAGGACATCGTGAAAAGCAAGAGCGTGACCAAAAAAGTGACTCTTGTTTTCATTCGTGTTTTTGAAATTTTTAGGAAGATCAGTTTGCGAGCAGGTAAGCGTACTAGAGGTACGTGCTCGCAAGCAAATTGGTCTAACGACAAGATTACCGAAAAAGATGGTTTTTCAGAGATTCCTTAAGACGAGTTTTTATGGTTAGCCTTAGTTCCCAGCTTTACCTTTTCTTTGCGAGGATCGAAATAGATCAAGACAGGAGCAGAAATGTAGATTGATGAGTAGGTACCAACAACAATTCCAAAGAAAGTTGCAATGCTAAAACTACGCAAAACTTCTCCACCAAAAATTACCAAAGCCAATATTGAAAATAATACAACGCCAGATGTAAGAACGGTTCTGCTTAATGTAGAATTGAGACTGGAATTGATGAGATCAGGTAAATTAATTTTTTTGTAACGTCTAATATTTTCACGAATACGGTCGTAAATTACTACCGAGTCGTTGATCGAGTAGCCAATGATTGTTAGAATTGCAGCAATCGAAGTGAGGTTAAACTCAAGACCAGTTAAAGAGAAAAATCCGAGCGTCAGCATCGTGTCGTGAACCAAGGCAAAAATTCCACCAAAACCAAATTGCCAATCAAACCTGACCCAGATGTAAATCATAATGAAGACAAA
Source organism: Rickettsia typhi (assembly GCA_945900795.1). Classification (GTDB taxonomy): domain Bacteria; phylum Pseudomonadota; class Alphaproteobacteria; order Rickettsiales; family UBA1997; genus UBA2645. The sequence goes on from CAMDJN010000020.1 coordinate 16,493, forward strand.
GGAAAGTAAGAGAGCTAGGAATCCTTTCAAAATAAGCTCTAAACCAATCTGTGGGCCAACATAATCAATCTTTCGATATTCTACGTTGGAGAATTTTTTACCCAAAGTGTCTTGGATTTTTTTTACAATAACCGATTGATCTTCTTCTGTTTTTGTAACTCTTATCAGCAAATCTGTTGTGCCAGCGCTTTGGATTTGAACATCTTTTATCTCCCCAGCAAGAACGTTTCTAACCTCAGAAACATCAACATTCTCCGACATTCTGGCCTCGATCAGAATACCTCCGGCAAAGTCGATACCAAAATTTAAACCTCTGACAAAAACCAAAATTAAAGAGGCGATGATGCAGAATATAGACAGCACCAAAGCAGACTTATGAAACCTCATGAAGTCAATTTTAGTGCCGCTTAATGATGAACGTAAACGTAAAAACATTACGCCTTAATTTTACGTATTGCCGCTGAAAGGCGGGATAGTTTTCTTGCTGCCGTGTTAAGTTTATAAACCTTTTTTGTAACACCACGCATGATCTCTGGCTCTAGGCCTTTAAAGGCTTGACGAGCACTAGGTTCATCCTTAGCAACAATCGCATCTTCGACTTTGCGGATAAAAGTTTTAATTCTACTTTTTCTTGCGACATTGACTTCGTTCTTAGCCTGACTTGAGCGGATAGCTTTCTTTGCTGATTTAGTATTTGCCATATTTTGCGTTAAGTTTTTATAAATTATATACCGAACCTGATTCAACATACCGATCTTTTTTTATCAGATTCGGTATATTGGGGATCCCCGCAAGGCGGGGCGCGACTCGTGTCGCGTAAAAATAAAAAATATACCCGATCAACTTCTTGAAGTTGGTTGGGTATAGACCAGTTATTCACCAGCTATTCACCTCAGGATGATTGAACCTAAAAACGAAAGACAATTTATCAAGCGTAAGAAATTGAACCACGATCTTCCTACCTCATCCCTACTTCATCCCTACTTCATCCCCTTTTTCTTCGGCAATTTGGCAAAAATTGGATCGGTGATTTTATTGGAAATTAGAGCTAACAACCACACCACGAAATAAAGTGGAAATGGAAAAGCGATTCGCGATTTATTCTTCACAAGCCCGTCTTTGATTAACTCAGCACACTTCTCCGCCTTCATCAGAAATGGCATTGGAAATTCATTCACATCAGTCATTGGGGTTTTGATGTAGCCAGGACAAACTACGCTAACCTTAATTCCTAGTGGCGCTAAATTTCCACGCAACCCCTCTCCGTAAACTCGAACTGCCGCCTTACTTCCAGAATATGCTGGGGAAGAAGGTAGGCCACGGAAGCCCGCAAGAGAAGAGATGATGGCGATTTGCCCTGATTTTCTAGGAATCATAAAATCAATTGCGGGATGAATGATGTTTAGAACTCCATGCAAATTTGTGCTAAAAATTTCTTTAATTTGGGAAAAAGATTCAGTGCCTTCGGCAGTGCCAGCAGAGACTCCGGCGTTCGCAATAACAAGATCAAGTTGATTTTTAGCTTCGACTTCTTCAATCCATTCCCTGCATTCAACTTCATTTCTTACGTCAAAAATTTTGCAATGAACCTTGGCTCTTAATTCCTCGCAAAGAATTTTTGTAGCACGCAGTTTTTTTTCGTCTCTTCCGCAAAGAAACAAGTTTGCACCTGACTTAGAATAGGAAATGGCAAGAGCTCGTCCGATTCCGCTTCCCGCACCAGTAATCAAAATATTTTTCATGAATGACGCCAAGATTTATTACATTTGAAGGAATTGAAGGCTGCGGAAAATCAACCCAAGCAAAAAAATTACACGAGTTTTTTTTAGAAAAGAAAATTGAAGCAATTCTAACTCGTGAACCAGGAGGAACAAAAGCTGGAGAGTTAATTAGAAAAATTCTGCTGGATGAAGAAATTGAAAAATTAGAAATAAAAACTGAGCTTCTTTTAAACTTCGCTTCACGAATAGAGCATGTCGAGAAACTAATCAAACCAGCGTTACAAAAAAATAAAACAGTAATCTCCGATCGCTTTTTTGATTCGACTTTTGCTTACCAGGGCAATACTCAGGGAAACTTAATTGGACTTGATTTTGATCTGATTGATTCTGTAAAAGAAATATCAATCGGAAACTTTTCTCCAGACATTACTTTTCTAATCGATGTGCCAATTGAAATCGCATTTAAGCGTATTCAAAACAGATTAGAAAATAATCGTTACGAAAAATTAGGATTAGATTTTCATCAGAGAGTTCGTGACGGATTTTTAAATCTGGCCAAAAAAAATCCCCGCATAAAGGTGATTGATGGTACAAAAAATCCTCAAGAAGTTTTTGCAGAAATTATTTCACACCTTACTTAAATAATGCTTTATCTCAATACTCACCACCTCAAACAATGCATCTTAACACTAGAGTCTTCCCTCTTACTCTACCAAAAATCTAAACCAAAAACCATTGAGAATGAAGTATTTCGCAATTCTATTGTTAAGGGTTACGAGTTAGCACAAGAAACCGCATTTAAGCTGATAAAGAAATCCCTAAAAGAGTTCGGGCATAATGGAAAAAATTTGAATTACATGCCAATCAAAGAAGTGCTGCGATTGGCTGGCACTCATGGTTTGATGACGATGGAAGAATTGGAAAGATGGTTTCTATATCGAGACAATCGCAATGATACCGCGCATGATTATGGCGAAAATTTTGCTCTCGAAACTTTGGCATTGATTCCGAGTTTTTTGATCGATGTCAGGAATCTTGCCGACATCATTGCAGCAAAATTTGGAGAGAAATCCTAGACAATGCTTCAACTTCCAGAACATCATTTAGAAATGGTGAGAAAAATTCTGCACAATAGTTTTTCTTCTGAGGTTGAAATATGGGCCTATGGAAGCAGGGTTAACGGTGATTGTTACGACATGAGCGATCTTGACTTGGTCGTACGCCAACCTGGAAATTTAGAAAAACCAACTAAAAATTTAGCACAAGTTCGTGATGCATTCATCGAAAGTAACTTACCAATCCAAGTTCAAATCGTTGATTGGGCACGCATTCCAGACTCTTTTCACAAGGAAATCGAAGCGAATTATTTTGTACTTATTCCTCATTAATCCAAATCAAAAAATATGAAAAAAAGAAATAAAATCGCACTAATTGGAGCAGGTAATATTGGTGGCACTTTAGCACATTTGGCCGGTTTAAAAAATCTTGGCGATGTAGTAATTCTTGATGTGAATGAAGGAACTGCGAAGGGCAAGGCTCTTGATTTGGAGCAGTCTTCCGTAGTTGAAGATTTTGATGCATGCATCAGCGGAACCAGCAATTACGCTGACATCGCTGATTCTGATGTTGTAATCGTAACCGCAGGAATCGCGAGAAAGCCTGGCATGAGCCGCGATGACCTTCTCAACACCAACACTTCCATCATCAAATCAGTTGCGGAAGGAATTAGAGATCATGCGCCGAATGCCTTTGTAATCGTGGTTACAAATCCGCTTGATGCGATGGTTTACGTGATGCAAAAAGTTTCTGGATTACCAACAAACAAAGTAGTGGGAATGGCTGGCGTGCTTGATTCATCAAGAATGTCCTTGTTCCTTGCTCGCGAGTTTAATGTTTCGGTTGAAGATGTTACTTGCTGCGTTCTTGGGGGGCACGGAGACACAATGGTTCCATTAATTCGTTACTCTTCAATTGCTGGCATCCCAATCCCAGACCTGATCGACATGGGGTGGACTACTAAAACTAAAATTGATGAAATAATTCAAAGAACTCGTGATGGCGGTGCCGAAATTGTTGCCCTTCTTGGTAATGGCTCTGCCTTTTATGCCCCAGCTGCATCTGCAATTTTAATGGCCGAAAGTTACCTTTCTGACAAAAGAAAAATCCTTCCCATTGCCGCTCATTTAAATGGTGAATATGGCGTTAACGGCATGTATATCGGCGTTCCTGCTATTATTGGTAGGAATGGTGTTGAGAAAATTATTGAAGTAAAACTTTCTGCCCAAGAGGTAACCATGTTTAATCGGTCAGTTTCTGCGGTAAAGAAATTGATGGAAGAGACGAAGATTTAATTTAATCAATCCATTAACACCACAAAATACCCTTAACACCACAAAATAATTTTATGCACGCAACACAGACAATGCCTAATTTTCAACAACTCCATATCAAACATTTTAACAAATATGATTTCGTTAAATCATTCACCGCGTCAATCAGTGATCCGAAAGTGAGAGAGGAGGAAGAGAGAAAAGCCGTAATAATCGCGGATGCTATCGAAGAAACGCAGCAGGTTTTATTTGAACATCTTTCAACGAAAGAAGATCTAAAAGGGTGAGTTCAATCTCCTAGCGCAACTTTACATCGTTGTTAACCTCAAAAGGTTTACAACAATTAAAGTGCGCAATCATGACCAAAAACTACACTCGGATTTCTCTTTGTGAACGAGAAATAATTTACAAACTCAACCTTGAGAAA
>CAMDJN010000021.1 GCA_945900795.1 Rickettsia typhi
CATAAACTTTTAACTCAAGAGCTTGCAAACCAAGTTGAAAATATCGTGAATCACCAGCCAAGAAAATGTTTAAATTTTAGAACTCCTTTTGAGGTTTTTTATAAAACTAAAACGATGAATTTGGTTGCGCTGGAAGATTGAATTCACCAAAACTAAAACGATGAATTTGGTTGCGCTGGAAGATTGAATTCACCAACATTTAGAGCCACTTCTTCCGCTTAAACATCCACAAAGTTATGATCGAAGAGAAGACCATTAAAAAAATTACAATCGGATATCCAGCCGCCCAATCCAACTCTGGCATCGCTTTAAAATTCATCCCGTAGATGCTGGCAATCAGTGTCGGAGGCATAAAAATCAATGACGATACGGTAAAGATTTTGATGACCTTATTTTGCTCAATATTGATCAAACCAAGAAAGCTGTTTTGTAAATATTCAAGCCTAGTGAAGTTAAAATTAACATGCTCAATAAGTGAGTTTATGTCTTTGATGATGGTGCGCAATCTACCAGTACTATCCAACATCAAATCTTCATTTCGATGTAGAGATGAGATCATGCGCTGCTTATCAAATAGCGCTTCCCGCAATAGCATCGTAAGATCCTGATATTTGTTAATTTTCAAAATCATCTCTTCATCGAGATTGTTATTGTAGTTAATTTTCCTACCAATTTCGGCAATTTGTTTTGACACCGACTCAATTAAATCAGCATCAAAATCAATTCTAGCCTCTAAAATCGAAATTAAAATTTTTGACGGATTAGCAAAAGTTATTGGGAATTGTTTGATTTTTTTTACAGTTTCAATGATGACTTTACTATCAAAATAACGCAAACTGAACAATGTTTTTTCAGTAATTATGAATGAAAATTCATGCTCTTCAACCGTAGCGCTATTAGGAATTAAATTCAGAAAGGTCGAGTTGATTTTTATCATGTGATAATCTTCAAGATAGCGCGAACTCATTTCAATCTCTTCTTGCTGTTGGCGGGTTGGAAAGCTGATATTATAAAATTCTTCGACTTCTTTGATTTCGCTTTGTGTCGGATTCTGTAAATCTATCCACACAATATTTTCTTTTTTTTCTATCTCCTCGAGAGAAGAAACTTTTTGCTGAGAATATTCCGGAAGATGAAAAACCCTAATCATAAAATAACCTTTTTAATTGAACCCGGATCCGTCATTATACCAAACACGATTGAAGATACCGAACTCTGTTTGGTATATGGGGACCCCACAAGCCAAGAATTTTTGGGGGGCGCGACTCGTGTCGCGTAAAAATAAAAAATATACCCGATCAACTTTTTGAAGGGAACCTCTAAAAATTAGATTTTTTTGAGAAATTTTTAGGCAACAAATTTTCGAGCAGGTAAGCGTACTTAGAGGTACGTGCTCGCGAGAAAATTTGGTAACGACAAAATTTACAAAAAAAGCAATTTTTAGAGGTTTCCTGAAGTTGGTTGGGCATAGAATCTGGGCTGAAGAATCTGCTCAAAAACTCGTACCAAAACTAAAACGGAAATTCTGCGTTCTGTCATACACTTCCTGTTTCCTTACTCTCGAAAAATCAAGACGAATCGGCCCCATCGGAGATGCCCATGCGATACTCAAGCCATAAGATGATCTCATCGATCCACTATCAGAAATTTCAGTCCCCTGCTTACTGATTGAGTCTACTTTTTTTACCATTCCATTGTCGGTAAAAAGTATCCCACTGATTCCAAGCTCCCTCGGCAATCCTAAAGGAAAACGAAATTCCGCGGTTCCAACATAATAAAGGTTTCCACCAACAGAATCCCCGCCAACCGCGCTACCATTATACTTGGTACGAGGCCCAAGTCCCGCATATTCAAAACCACGAAAATTATTCCCCCCCAAAAAGAAGCCATAATTGCTTCTGATATCTTGCCCAATGCCATCAATCGCTCCGCCTCTCAGTAAAAATTTTAATATAAAATCTTCGTTAAAAGTTGGAACATAATAACCGGCAGAACCTTCGTATTTTACATTTTTAATATCACCGCCAACCCCAGAGTAATCTTGTCCAAGCGAGATATAATAACCGTCCTTAGGATCGAGACGATTATCTCTTTTGTCGTAAAGAAAATTATGACCAACTGATGAACTGATGAATTGTCCCTGCAAATTTTTAACACCAAGAGATGCTGTAGGATTAACATTTCCGACCTTCTCATCACGAATTGAGTAGTGAATTTGATGTTTTAAAAATTCTGTAATTGAGTAATCGCCACGTATTGTAAAGCCCTGAGAATTTTGGTCGTAAACCAAGGTGTTTCTTCTGTTTAACTCATATTGAAAAACATCAAGCCCTACGTCAATCGGCCTCCCAGCAAAATATGGCTCAGTGTAATTCACCTCTCCAGCAAAGCGATAGGCTGATTTTTGCACATTGAAACCTAGCTCACGCCCGGTGCCCATTATGTTTCTTTCTTTGATTCCCGCACTTGCTGTAACTCTATCAACCGTAGAATATCCAATGCCCAAATTTAGCTCACCGGTCTTTTTTTCCTTTACCTCAATTTCAACATCAACCTTATCTGAATCGCCAATTCTTTTGGTTTGAAAAATAACTTTCTCGAAGAATCCAAGATTCTCAATTCTTTGCTTCGAGCGGTTGATTTTAGTGATGTTGTAAGGGTCGCCCTCACGAATTCTTAACTCTCGTCTAATAACCTTATCAATCGTTCTGACATTTCCAGAAATACGAATTTGATTAATGTAAATTCGCGGCGTTTCACTAATAACGAAATCTATGTCGATGATTTTTTCTTCACGTCTACGCTTCAATACTGGCTCAATATGCGCAAAGGCATATGACCTGTCCGACATCACTTCAACCATATTATCTACGGTCTTCTCAATTAAATCAGAATTGTAAATTTTACCCTTTTTTATCAGAATTTCTTTGTGGAGAATTTTTTCATCAAACTTCTCTACATGATTGATAATATTGATCTCGCCAAGATTATACTTAATACCCTCTTCAAGCAAAACTGTAATAAAAAATCTGTCTTTTTCGGGAGTAATTTGCGCAATTGATGAGATCGTAGCAAAGTCTGCGTAACCCCTTGCTCCATAAAATCTACGCAGCTTCTCCCTATCGAACTCCACACGATCCGCATCATAAACATCCGCGGAGGAGAAAAATTTATACCACTTACTTTTTTGAGTAGAAACCTCGTCAAGCAATTCGCGATCTGAAAAAGCAAGATTCCCAACAAAATAAATATCAGAAATTTTTGATTTTTTTCCTTCAGAAATTTCAAAAATTAACTCGATTCTATTTTGTTCTTTTTGAATAATTTTTGGCTCAATTTTTGTTAAGAACCTGCCGCTCTTGAGATAGATTTCCGCAATACGCTTAAGGTCACTCTGTAATTTTGACTTGGTAAAAATCGCACGTTTTTTAAGGCTGATTTCGCTTTGCAAAGATTCATCTTCAACCTTTTTATTACCCACAAATTTTACATCAGAAATGATAGGATTCTCCCTAATTTCAACAATGATTCGTTCTTTTTTTCCCTTTTCTTTTGCAGGCTCATAATAAATTTTTGACTCAAGAAAAAGATCAGACTCATAAAGTTTTTTCAGTGATTCTTGAAGCGCCTTGGGAGATTTTTTTTGCAATCCAGTTACATCCAAATAAGAGATAACAGTATTGCTATCTACCCTTTCATTTCCGATCACGGTGACTAGTTCCGAATTCGGAAATATTTCATCAAACTCCGCCGCTTCATTTTGCGCGAAGGCAGTTGAATAGTAAAAAAATAACAACAGAAAGATCGAAGCGCTTGCCGCAATACGAGCTTTGTTTGAGCGTTTGGTTGTGCTATGAAAAAACATTGATTGATGCAGCGCCTGTGTAAGTTGTAATTGTAGTGATGTTGGTTTTGTGAGTTTTAAAAAAACACATCAAAAAAAATTCTTCGTGAAAAAATCAAAACTACTTTAGAAGATCGCAATCGTTCGCCATTTTCCTCATTCGTAAATTTAATTTAGTTTTTTTATGACATCTCCAGCAACTCTAGACTTCGTCGATCAAGATTATGCCTCTCTTTTGGCCTTGTATGATGATCAAAGAAAAAAAATCGAATATCACAAATTATCAATTTGGAGAGTAAATACTGCCTATGTTGCAATCACTGCCTTCTTGATTGGATGCCTACTCAACGGCAATGTCGATACCCTAATTTACTTCGGTAAAAAATCTGCAACCTTTACTGATCGCATATCACCCTTTTCTATAATCATGATCTATGTCGGATTTGGATTTGCTGCTATTGCATTCTCTCTCAGCGCTAATGAAAAAATTAATGGCGCAAGGACAGTTTTGAGAAGAGTGTATGCTGGACTTGGTGAAAAATTTAATTTCGCCAGAGGAAATGAAGATGCTGTAGCTTCAGATAAAGGAGACCAACTAGCACTTCGCCTATCGGTACTTGTTCCGGTTACTTCTATCGTTATTTACCTACTACTTTACCTAAAAACTTTATTATCTTAAATCGGCCATGACAACCATCCAGAACGTTTCTTCCAATACGCAATTCGACTTAGTTGTAATCGGTGGAGGACCAGGTGGCTACGTTGCTGCAATTCGCGCTTCGCAACTTGGCCTCAAAACCGTATGTGTAGAAAAAAGAAAAGCTCTGGGTGGTACCTGTCTTAACGTCGGATGTATTCCATCAAAAACCTTGCTCGAAATTTCTCATAAATTTCACGACGCCTCTCATCAATTCAACAAGTTAGGAATCGAGGTTTCGAAACCAAAAATTGATGTAAAAAAACTACTCAACAATAAAAACGAAATCATCTCCGGTCTTACCACCGGCATTTCTGGACTATTTAAAAAAAATAAAGTTACTCACATCGAAGGCTCCGCCACATTCGTCAATAAAAACGAAATCAAAGTTACAAAACCCGATGGTTCGCAAGAAATAATCTCAGCAAAAAATTTCATCATAGCAACCGGTAGTGAGGTTACAACATTGCCTGGTGTAACAATAGACGAGACCGTAATCATATCCTCAACTGGCGCATTAGAACTTACCTCTGTACCACAAAAAATGATCATCATCGGTGCCGGCGTGATAGGGCTAGAGCTGGGATCGGTCTGGGCAAGATTCGGAACTGAAATTGAAGTAGTAGAATATCTCGATAGAGTCACTCCCGCGATGGATGCAGAAATATCTAAAAACTTCCAAAAGATTCTTGAAAAACAGGGATTTAAATTCCGACTTTCGACAAAAGTTTTATCGGTTAAAAAAGATAAAAAATCTGCTTTGGTTGAGGTTGAATCGGTTGATGGTAGTAAGAAGGAAATCCTGTCTGCAGATGTTGTGTTGGTTGCTGTGGGGCGTCGTCCCAACACAGAGAATCTTGGCCTAGAAAATGTAGGAATAAAAACCAATCAACGCGGCTTTATCGAAAATAATCACCTTCGTACAAATATCGAAAATATTTTTGCTATTGGCGATGTTACAACAGGCCCAATGCTAGCTCACAAAGCAGAAGATGAAGGTGTCGCCGCCGCAGAAATCATTGCGGGGAAAGCGGGTCATGTAAATTATGACATCATTCCGAGCGTTATCTACACCTACCCAGAAGTCGCATCGGTCGGTAAGAGTGAAGAAGAATTAAAGGCTGCAGGGATCTCTTACAAGATTGGAAAGTTTTTAATGATTGCCAATTCTAGAGCACGCGCAACCTCTGACGAGCAAGGCTTCGTAAAGATTTTATCTTGCGCCAAAACTGACAAAATTTTAGGTGCTCACATCATTGCTCGCGATGCGGGAAATACAATTCACGAAGTAGTAGTTGCGATGGAATTCGGTGGCAGCGCTGAAGATTTAGCTAGAACTTGTCATGCTCATCCAACCTACAACGAAGCCGTAAAAGAAGCTGCTATGGCCGTAGATAAAATGCAGATTCACAGCTAGAGGGAACTCTTTAAAAAACCCCCCACTCTAAACACCGGTGAACCTCTAAAAATTAGATTTTTTTGAGGTTCCCACCACTTCTCTCCTCAATCACCCTTTCCAACTCCACCATAAATTCACCCTTCGACAGACCTGGATTTATCGGCGGTAAAAATTCCAAAATAATCGTACCAGACTTTTTTAAGATTTTATTTTTTTGCCAAAATTTTCCTGAATTAAGCGCAGCTGGTACGACTTTCACCTTACACGAGGAGTACATAGCGGCGATGCCTGGTTGGTATGGATATGTTGTAACACTGGCACCTACCGGCACTCTGGTTCCTTGAGGAAAAATGATAACAGATTGTCCTACGGCAAGATATTTTTTTGTCTGCTTAATGAGATCTTTTAGGGCAGAAGCGCCTCCCCTTCTATCGATTGCAATACCACTCATGACCTTCAAAAACCAACCATAAAATGGGATTTTTTCCAACTCTTTTTTGTACACATAAACCGGTCGATTCACAATCAAATGCATAACGATCGTTTCCCACATTGACTGATGTTGACAAGCGATGATACAAGGCTCTTTCGGAATATTTTCTAAACCAACAACACGATAATTTATTCCGCATAAAAGCTTCAACACGAGCATTATCAATCTCGCCCAAACCTTTGCGCCATGGTCACCAATTTTGGTATTTTTAAATAGGAATGCTGAAAAGTAGATGATTGGTATTATTGCACCCCACAAATTGATGAAGATCCAGAATAGGAGAGAGTGAGGCAATTTCATTAGGGAGGAGAGTCTTTCTGAGAGTCTGGTGCCGAATGTCGGATTCGAACTGACGACCTACTGTTTACAAGACAGTTGCTCTACCACTGAGCTAATTCGGCCAGACAGCAAGGAAGTTATTTTCGAATAAAAAGACGGCAAGCAATTTTTAAAGGCATCTTTTATCTCCAAACAATCAGCGTTTTAAATAGCTCTCCCATCTGATCAGGAGCGATTAACCGATTGATCGCAGCATTAATTTCCGCCGCTTCATTCGAAGATTTCTTTTGCAATAAACGCTCTCTTCTCTGCTCAATACCAAGTCCAAGCAAAAATTGTCTCTGCGTTATTAGCGAAGATTTTAAATCAAAAATTTGGGAAATTTTTTGTAAGAATGAAAAGTTAACCAGAGCTGTAATGTCAACTTCTCCAGGAGTTTCTAAAACAGAAACTTTTTGATGATTCTTTACTGCCTGCAAACTATTTACAAACTCATTTTTGATATAGCCGTAATCGATAATAATTGCCATTCCACCACGCTCTTGTATGGATTCACAAAGTCGCGTCATACAATCCTTCGCCTCAAAGCTATATTCAAAAACTGCACCTATTGGCACATTGTTTAAAAACTTTTGTAACTCATTAAATGCGATCAACTCTTCAACAAATTGATGCGTTTGTGGATCGAATTTGTCTAAAACAAACTTTGGACTATCTCCAGTAGAATCAATCAAGCGCTCACGCCAACCAATATCAGTCTTGATAAATTGATCAATCGGAAAGCAATCGAATAATTCATTACTGATGAAAATAATTTCCGACTCTGAATCGCTTTTACTTAAAAATTCCGTAAAATTTTTAGACCAATTAATTGAAAATTCTTTTAGCTTCTCCTTCTGGACCGTTGTTAATACTTCGCCAATTTCGATGATATGAAAAGTTGATTTCTTAAGAAAATCAACGGCCTGTGGAATGTTTTTATCGGAGAGTTTTCGGATAGAGCTAAGGATATCAAAGAACAATGTTCCCTTCCCGGCACCCATCTCAACAAGGGAAATATTTACTCTCTTGCTACTCACAACCTGCATCAAATAAGCAGCTATAAGTTCACCAAAAACCTGACTAATTTCCGGAGATGTGATGAAATCTGAATTTTTACCTATTGGATTTTTATTGCGATAATAGCTGGAAGGTGAGGAGAAGAGTGAGCGATTTACGAAATGAGAAATTTTCAGACTAACTGCGGCTTGAAAAATTGAAGATCGAGATTTTTCGAGGTAAGAATTTTAACGTTTGTGGATTAGTAATATTTCTTAAATTCTAGCAAACTTATTTTGAACCACCAATCTGCTTAAACTGACCATCTATACATGCCCCGTCTTCAACTGACAATGAGCCATACTCAATTTCACCATGGACAACAGCCTTTCCAGCTATGCTCAATAATTTAGCTTTAATTGTACCATCAAACTTACCTCTGATATTAAAAGATTCCGCCAATACCGTACCCTCTATAACACCATTCTCACGTAAGATCACCAGATTTCCTTTGATCGTACCTTTAACCATCCCCTCAATTTCAATAATGCCAGAACCGGATAATTCACCCTCTATTTTGAGATCTCGCGCAATGATAGTAGGAGTCGACTTAAAATTCGCACTCATAACCTCAAGCTTTTTTGTTATAGAAGAATGATCATTTCCGCTCTGCGCTATAGAAACAACTTTTGCTTTAAGATCAGCTATCGACATGCTTGGAGCCAGTTTCTTGATTAAAAATAAATTCACCCGCTTCGAGGAATCTTCTAGGATTTAAAGGCGCATTTTTATATCTCACTTCGTAGTGCAAATGCGGACCGGTGCTTCGTCCAGTATTTCCCTGAACCGCTATTATGTCACCTCGCTTTACCATTTGCCCTTCCTTTACCATCACTTCATACAAGTGACCATAGCGAGTCGTAACGCCAAAGCCATGATCAATTACAATCGCATTACCGTAATCACTAAATTTGCCAGCCAAAACTATTTTTCCATCAGATGGACTAATGATTTTTTCCTTTGTCGTTCCAACAAAATCCAGACCCTTATGAACGGCTTTTCGACGCGTAATTGGATCCGTCCTGGCACCAAAGCCGCTAGAAATATAATAATTCTTCATTGGCTTTGAAAATGGCATCACGGTAACGAGCCTTTCCAAAACCATAAGGTAATCAATTTCACTGGAAAATTTTACCTTTTGTAAACGCCTCTCAATATCATCATCAGCAAAAGGAATCTCGGCATCAACAGAATGGTCATCCCCTTCCAATGGCCCCCCCATTCCGGCGGCAGCAAGCGAGTCGGCATCATTTAACGATACTTCTTTTACATTATTCGCGGGAGATATGTTGCGCAATTTAGAGGATGGAATTTTTTTGATATTAAGGCCAGTAACCAGGATAGCCTCTTCGATCTTTTTAATTCTGGAGCGCGTCATGTATTGAACATTTACCAATTGCACGCTAGCTTCTCTGATGTGATTGAACGTTCTTTTGTCATCTTTAGAAAGATTTTTTTCTTCAAAATCTTTCGGCTTTACAAAATTATCTTGCGTCGCCTCAACAGGTTTAACGCTACCGCCAGTTACAGAAGCAAGATATTCGTTGATCTTCTTTAACTTAGAATTCACATCATTGAACTCATCTTCAAAAAATCTATTCACAGATTTTAATCTATCGATCTCTTCGGACTTAACACTGATAATACCGTCATATCGCAGTGACTGCATGAAGATACTTCCCATCCACAAAACAAAAAGCGTTAGAAGCGCTTGAGAAATAGGGCCAACAGTAATGCTTCTGATTTTTTGATTAGTAACGAACAGGAGGGTGCGCTTAGCAAACAGCAATTTGTAGAGACGATAAGAACCTCTGATCAAAAGGACTGCTAACAAAAAACCAACAGCCGATAATTTCTTTTTTAGTATGTAACTACCTTTCATGAAAAATTTGGCTTATTGAAAAAACCTCGTCATCCTAAACCGCAGATGGTGATTTGGCAACCTTCTTCTCTCTAACAATCTTCACCTCTTCTAGCCTTCCACCCGCAATCAATTTCTTTTTGATTTTATTGCGAGTTTTTTTTGCCAAATCACTAAGTTTTGCATAGCGATAATTGATCAAAAAATTGTCGATATTGCCGTATTTATTTATGGTACGCAACGTTGATGCGGCAATGCTAAACTCAACATTAACACCTAGAACTTCGCTTTTGAAGGCAATAGTTTTCAGATTTGGTAAAAATCTTCTTCTGGTTTTGCGGTTAGAGTGGGAAACTTTATTTCCACTCATTACACCTACAGAGAGTAAGTCACATTTTTTAGACATAATTTAAGAAATTGAATTAATTTGCCTAGTTGCCAGAACATTTGAAGGCTGACTCACCAGTAATTGCAGATACTACGGAAGGAGCGCCGAACATTGCCGCAATACCAGCCGCAACAGAAATCATCAATGACCAAGAAAGTTTTCCTGTAAAGAAACCAATACCAACAGAAATAATTGCGAAAGCTGCGAATGCCTTACCCGCCTTACCCGTTACAAGCTGCATAACACGACACATAGTTCTAGATAACATGTTATCATCCGCTGTATCAGTTACCGCAGCGCCACCAATTGATGCAGTGTTAAGTACGGAGCAGCCAGGATAAGGTGTGGTATTATTGGTTGTGCACGGACCTGGTATACAACCAGAGTATGGGGTAGTAAGACTCGAGGTGCAAGTTAGAGGGGTGCATGCAGAATCAGGAGTATTAACAGCGGTACAGGGAGCGGCATTAACATCCGCCACGCACAAAAATACATTCAATAACACAACCGAGAGAAGTGTAGAAAAAAAATTAAAACTTGTTGATGAAGAAATTTTTTTCATAGCTTGAGTTTAAAAAAATTTAATGATTGTCAACCACCTCTGTTTAAAGGGCTTACACAAGTTATCACAAAGAGATTTTCTATGTTTAAATTCAAAACACAGAAACCAAAACCAAGCTTCACACAAAGTTTTGAACCAACTTAGGTAACGAAATAGTCTATTCGAACAAAGACTGTTCACCACTTTTAAAAATGCAACCCGCCATTCATTTTATAACCTTTATCTCCATCACCAAGTCAACACCCGAGCTCTCCCTAACCAGTTTTTGAACTTTAGAAACAAGATCAACCAAATTCTTTGCTGACGCTTTACCGCGATTGATCATGAAGTTGCAATGCTTCTCAGACATTTGCGCATCACCCTCCACCATTCCACGACAACCCGCATCATCAATCAATTGCCAAGCTTTTCTTTCCGAATCAACCAGATTCTTAAAAGTACTCCCACCAGTTTTAGCGCGGATCGGCTGCGCCGCTTCACGTTGCTTATTTAACTCTAAAATTTTTTGTGAAATTATTTCTGAAGTTGATTTTTTTCCTTGTAAAACCGCCTCAACAAAAACAAGTCCGCCAAAAAATCTTTCCTTTGAGTTTTTTACCAACTCACTTCCGCGGTAAAAAAAATCAAATTCGTGATTTTTGAACTCAATCACGTTCCCAGCGAAATCAATCGCACTCGCCGAGATCAGAATTTGCGAAATATCAGATCCATAACATCCTGCATTCATGGCAATCGCACCTCCAATAGATCCCGGAATTCCTGTTAAAAACTCAAGATTGCCAATTTCAGAATCTCTACCGTGAAGCGCAACGTTACCACAAAGCGCCGCAGCCCCAACTTTAACTAGATCGCCTTCACAAAAAATTTTAGAGAATTCCCCTGGAAGCCTTATTACCACACCCCTTACACCCTCATCACAAATTATTACATTTGATGCGGCACCAAGAATTGTGATTGGAATTTGCTTTGGACAATTTTTTAAAAAATCTCGTAGGTCATTGATGTCAGCAGGGCGGAATAAAATCTCCGCTCTTCCTCCAACATTAAACCAATTTTTTAACTCAGCATTTACACGATATGTTCCACGAACTCCTGGGAGCTGCTGCAGCAATTCAGTCATGATGTGTGAGATTGAAAATAATCGACTTGCGCCCTTCTAAAGAGGCTTTTTTTTGATATTTTGTGACCACCCAATCATCCGGGAAATTCTGCCAATCTGCTTTCGAATTTGCCAACCAGGTAAATTTTTTACTCTGCAAAATTTGTGCTAGAATCCATGTTTTGTAAGAATCATGGTCACTTGCAATAGTTAACTTTGCGCCATTCTTTGCATGCGGAGATAAAACATTATCCAAGAATTCAGTAGTAATTAGGCGACGCTTAAAATGCTTTGACTTAGGCCAGGGATCAGGAAAAAGAATGAGAATCTCGTCAAACTTGACTGCAGAATTCTGAAAAAAAAGCCTGATGTCAGAAGAAAAGATTCTAAGATTTTGCAGCGGCTCCGCTTCAAGCTTCGACAATAAATTTACGATCCCATTAAGATGCGGCTCTGAACCAATAAAAAATGTATTGGGGTTTTGCTTAGCTTTAGCAAAAAGAAAATCGCCAAATCCAAAACCTATTTCAAGACAGGTTTTTTGAGACAATTCTGGTGAGAAGTGAGTAATTTTATAAATTGGGAGAAGGTCGTGTAGAAGAAAGTTTTTACGATCAGAAAGCTTGCGACTCTTGATACGACCGAAGGTTCTGATGACTGACTCGTAATTATTTGGAAAGCTTTTCAACTCTTCTTGCATGCCTTCCAGATTCAAACTCGGTTTTTAAAAATGTCTTAGTTACAGCTAATGCAATATTTGGTTTTATAAATCTAGAACCAATACAGAGCACATTCGCATCATTATGCGCCCTTGCCATTTTAGCCAGTTTTGTATTGTAGCAAAGCGCCGCTCTCACGTGCTTGGAACGATTAGCTGCAATAGAAATGCCAATTCCGCTGCCGCAAATCAGAATACCAAATTGCCCTTGTGGAGATAATTTTTTGGAGAGTTTTTGTGCGAAGTCAGGATAATCAACGGAGTCAGAAGATGAGTTGCAACCCAGATCAATAAGGCAAAATCCAATTCTTTCTAGTTCTTCAATGAGAAATTTTTTGAGATCAAAACCAGCATGATCAGAAGCGATGAGAATTGTTTTTGCTTGACTGATTTTCACCTTGCAGATCGAGGAAATTGGCGCAGAAGAAAAATATACCGAGGCCCGAAGGGCTTCGGTATATTCCGAGGAATTTTAACGTTTACGATAAGTCTGAGCTTTACGAGCCTTCTTCAAACCGTACTTTTTACGTTCAACAACGCGAGAATCACGGGTTATGAAGCCACCAACTCTTAACGTAGGATGAGTTTCTGGATCAAACGCAACCAATGCCTTACTAATGCCATGAGCCAACGCACCGGCTTGTCCACTTAGCCCGCCACCAACAATCGTTGCGACAACATCAAACTTTTTTTCATTTTTTGTAAAATGGAAAGGAGCGGTTGCAATGTTAAACAAAATTTCTCTGCCAAGATAAATTTTAGCATCACGATCATTAATCGTAACCTTACCATTACCTTTCTTTATCCACACACGAGCAATGGCGTTTTTTCTTTTACCTGTTGCATATGCACGCTCTTGCGCGTCAACCTTTCTCTCCCTTTTAATCAAAGCAGATTTTGGTTCAACAATCTCAATAATTCTTTCTTTTACAACTGCGTTTGGCATGTCTTTTAGTTAACTTTGTTTTTGCGATTCATTGATGCGATGTCTAAGACTTGAGGAGTCTGACCTTGATGTTTGTGCTCTGAGCCCTTATAGATGTGGAGTTTAACCATCATATCACGTTGAAGTGGACCACGTGAAATCATGCGAGATACAGAATGCTCGATAATTCTTTCTGGAAATTTTCCCTCAATAATTTGACGAACATTTCTTTCTTTGATACCGCCGGGATGACCAGTATGCCAGTAATAAACCTTATCGGAATATTTTTTTCCGGTAAGTTTTACCTTTTCAGCATTGATAATTACGACATGATCACCGCAATCAAGATTGGGTGTAAAGCTAGCCTTATGCTTACCGCGCAAAATATTTGCAACTATTGAAGAAAGGCGTCCAAGCACCAATCCGTCAGCATCAATTAACCACCATTTTCTTTCAATTGTGCTTGGCCTAGCAACGTAAGTTTTAAACATAATAAAGGATTTTTTAAAGAATGATCTTCCAACTGCGAGTAAGAGGCAAAAACATCGAACAAAAGCAGGGCTGCGGATTCAATTCAGCAATCAAAAAAAGTCAAATAATTTTTCTAACTCGTGACGAAACAAGAGTAGTATAAGGTTTTTATCCAAGCTTTAAAAAGCCCAACTATACTACCTCACCTTCCACAATATCTTCTCCCGTCTCAGCTTCATCAATTTCTTTTCTTCCAGTATTTGCAATTCTTGCAACGGACACAACAGTTTCATCTTTGGTTTTAATTAGAGTAACACCTTGCGTATTCCGACCCGTGATACGCACGGTACCAACTTCAGTACGGATCAACGTACCTTTATTGGTGATGACCATTACTTGATCATTACCTTCAATTGGGAAACTGGCGACCACATTACCATTACGTTTCGAAGTAATGATGTTAGTGATACCAGAGCCACCACGGTTGGTAATACGATATTCATAGGCAGAAGAGCGTTTACCAAAGCCATTTTCAGTGATAGTAAGGATAAATTCTTCGACTTGCGCCATCTCTTCAATCTTGGACTGGTCTAATTCTGCGCCCTTGATTTTAATCACTTCTTTCGGCTGTTCCAGAAGATCGGTTGATGGATTTTCCTTTAATTTTTTATTAAATAACAACGCCTCACGCAAAGTCAGACGCTGATCAAGATCAATCTTTAAATACTTTTCTTTCACTTCAGAATCTTCCCCAGCATGTTTTAATACTGACATAGCAATAACCTTATTACCCTTCTCAAGCCTGATTCCACGCACACCAGTGGAGTTTCTGCTTTGGAAAATTCTTAACTTTTCAACTGGAAAACGAATACATTTTCCATCTTTAGTAGAAAGTAAAATATCATCTGATTCGTTACACAGATTAACGCCAATCAACGCTTCATCACCTTCCAACTTCATCGCAATTTTACCGGAAGAGCGTATGTCAACAAACTGATCCATCGAGTTGCGGCGCACATCACCAGATGATGTAGCAAAAATTATACTAAGATTTGCCCAGGTAGATTCATCTTCCGGCAATGCTAAAATCGTACTAATTTTCTCATCAGCCTCAAGCGGCAAAAGATTAACCAACGCACGTCCACGAGCTTGTGGATTACCGAGTGGAAGCTTGTAAGTTTTTAGTTTGTAAACCTTTCCCTTACTTGAGAAAAATAGGATGGGCGTGTGGGTGTTGGTTGCAAAAATGTCAGTTGCGATATCTTCATCTCGTACATCCATCGCACTTCTTCCTTTGCCCCCACGACGTTGCGTACGATATGATGAAAGCGCAACGCGCTTGATGTAGCCATTCATCGTACCAACCACAACCATGTCTTCTTTTGGAATTAAATCCTCAATATCAACTTCAAACTCACTGTCTTCAATTGTTGATTTTCTAGGCGTAGCAAATTGATCACGCACTTCAATCAATTCTCTTGTTACCAATTCCATCAATTTTTTTCGATCAGAAAGAAGCTCTAGATAACCAGCAATCTCTAGTGCCAGAATCTTCAATTCGTCACTAATTTTTTCCATTTCTAAACCAGTCAAGCGCGCTAAACGCATTTCAAGAATGGCCTTTGCTTGAATTTCAGTGAAGTAGAATTTTCCAGCTTTAACTACGTTACCCCTATCCTGAATCAGCTTGATAATGGTTTCAACAAGGCCTACCGGCCAAGCTTTAGCAAGAAGCTTCTCTTTTGCTTCCGCAACATCTTTTGATTTTTTGATGAGCTCAACAATTTCATCAATGTTCGCCACGGCCACAGCCAAGCCAACTAAGATGTGAGTTTTATCACGCGCTTTGTTGAGAAGAAAATTGGTACGACGAGTTGTAACCTCTTCACGGAATTGGGTGAAGATTTTGATAACATCTAGAATGCCCATCTGTTGCGGCCTGCCATGATTCAATGCCAACATATTGACACCAAAACTGGTTTGTAATTCTGTGAAAGAATAAAGTTGATTAATAATCACCTCTTCCATTGCGTCACGTCGGAGCTCAATAACAACGCGGATTCCGTCGCGATCAGACTCATCACGCAAATCAGTAATTCCTTCAATTTTTTTCTCTTTTACAAGATCAGCAATTTTTTCTACAAGCTTGGCTTTATTGACCTGGTAAGGGATTTCAGTGATAATAATCGCCTGCTTTCCGGCAGTTAGTTTTTCAATTTTATGCTTACCACGCATAATCACAGAGCCGCGTCCAGTGCGGGCTGCGGACTCTGATCCTGATCTTCCAAGAATTATTCCACCAGTTGGAAAATCCGGCCCCGGAACGATTTTGATGATGTCTTCAATCGTGATTTCATTGTTGTCTATGTAGGCCAAGCAAGCATCGATAACCTCTCCCAAATTATGCGGAGGAATGTTTGTTGCCATACCAACCGCAATTCCGCCGGATCCATTAACCAATAAATTTGGGAAACGTGCTGGCAAAACTTTCGGCTCCCTCTCATGACCATCATAGTTTGGAACGAAATCGACAGTGTCTTTGTCGAGATCATCAAGCATGGTATGAGAAATTTTTTCTAAACGAGATTCTGTGTAACGCATCGCCGCCGCAGGATCATCATCAATTGATCCAAAGTTACCCTGACCGTCAATCAAGGGTACGCGCATCGAAAAATCTTGAGCCATACGCACCAAGGATTCGTAGATCGCAGAATCTCCATGTGGGTGATATTTACCCATTACTTCACCAACAATCCTAGCAGACTTTTTAAACGGCTTGTTGTAATCGTAATTGCCTTCATACATCGCAAAAAGAATACGACGATGCACAGGCTTTAAACCGTCACAAGCATCAGGAATTGCCCGCGCAACAATTACACTCATTGCGTAATCGAGGTAAGATTTCTTCATTTCAGAAACCAGAGAAACGGGCTGAATATCTTTACCGGTAGCGATTTTGTGGATGTTTTGCTCAGTCATTTTTAAAGGAATTGAAAAGGTTTTTAGAGTCCGTCTAGGATCTTAAGTTCCATCGGGGTTCCATCAGTAGGAATTACCATCATGGGAATTTGTATGGATTGTTTTTTAAGTCTATCAAGTTTTATTTGACTTTTTTTGTACAGCCCTAGCCTCACGCAATCAATACTCGGCCAGGACTTATCAAAACTATATTCGTATCATGAAAATCGGAGTTACAGGAATTACGGGAAGAATGGGCAGAACCATTGCTATCCTGGTGTTACAAGATTCAGTTGTTGAACTTGCTTCAGCACTAGTTCGCAACGGAGCGGGACATGAAAATGAAGATTTGGGAGAGTTTTTAGGATTCGAAAAAAATGACACTAAAATGGTTGCCGACATTGATTCCTTCCTACAAAAATGTGATGCAGTAATCGATTTTTCTTCCCCATCTTTAAGTTTAGAAATTGCTAAAAAATGCGCCGAAACCAAGAAAATTATGGTTTGCGGAACTACAGGATTTTCTGAAATCGAAAAAAAGAATCTCGCCTCATGCGCCAAAGAAACTGTAATTATTTGGTCTTCCAACATGTCTCTCGGGGTTAATCTTTTGATGAATCTTTGCGAAAAAGCTGCACGCACCTTGCATGATGATTTCGATGTAGAGATTATTGAAATGCATCACAAAAACAAACTTGATACACCTTCCGGAACCGCTTTATCACTTGGCGCAGCCGCTGCCCAAGGCAGAGGAGTTGATCTTCAGATTGTTGGAAGAACTTCTCGGATCGGCAAAGAAACCAAAAGAGAAAAAGGTGAGATCGGCTTCGCCTCCCTTCGTGGAGGTGACGTAATTGGAGATCACACTGTTATTTTTGCCGGAGACGGCGAAAGAATTGAGCTCACTCACAAAGCCTCAAATCGTGATATTTTTGCCAAAGGTGCAATTCGTGCAGCAATCTGGGGAAGTGCTAAGCAGCCTGGATTCTACTCCATGCGCGACGTCTTAAATTAATTGAATCAGATTAAGCGCTCGATATGCAAACACTTCCACAAAAAGTTTCTCAAAATAAAAACGTCACAAAACCTGTGATTTACGGACTATCTGGCACAGTTCTTACTGATTCAGAAAAAAGATTTTTTGAAAAAAGCGGCGCATTCGGATTCATAATTTTTACCAGGAATATCCAAAATAAATTACAGCTAAAAAAACTTACTGACTCTCTTCGTGAAGTCATGGGCGGTGAAGTCATGATACTCATAGATCAAGAAGGAGGAAGAGTTGCGAGACTCAAATCTCCTGAATGGAAAACATACCCTACGGGCCAGTATTTCGCTGACCTTTATCAAACAAACCCAATCCAATCCGAAGAAGAATTGTACAAAAATTTTTCTGAAATTGCGCTTGATCTAAGCCAGGTCGGGATCAACGTCGATTGCGCTCCCGTGCTTGATATTCTCACACAAGCAACACATCAGGTGATTGGTGATCGCTCTTATGGAACAAATCCAACTCAAGTAGCAGAGCTAGGTAGGGCGGTGTGCGAAGGCTTAATGTCTTACGGAGTTTATCCAATTATCAAGCATATTCCAGGTCATGGAAGAGGAACTTCGGACAGCCATTTAGAGCTTCCAATCGTTGATGCCAGCTTGGATGAATTAATGAAATCCGATTTCGTTCCGTTTCAAAAACTTCGTGACCAAAAATTCGCCATGACGGCGCATGTTCTTTTTACCGCAATTGATAAAAACTTTTGTGCCACCACGTCTAAAGCTGTAATCAAGGTGATTCGCGAAGAAATAGGATTCAAAAATATTTTGATAAGTGACGATATTTCCATGAAAGCTTTAGTCGGAAGTTTTACGGAAAAAACCAAGGCCATTCTTGCTGCCGGATGTGACATGGTATTACATTGCAACGGAGAAATGTCAGAAATGGAAGAAATCAATTCCGCCTTGCCAAGGGTTGATGAAAAATTCTGGGAGAAATTTGTTTTTTAAAATGACATCAAAAAATCCAACCAAAACAAATCGTAAAGGCTTTTTGTTAATCGAGCTCTCGATTGTAATCATGGTAATCACCATCCTCATCATCGCCATACTTGGCGGACAAGGCCTAATTACCAAGGCACGCCTTATTTCAGCAAGAGGGCAAACAACAGCGTCACCAGTCCTGTCAACAGACAATCTGTCAGTTTGGTTAGAACCAACTTTAACCCGCTTAAATGCGATTTCTTGCGCTAACTCGTAACCCTTAACAATTGAATTGCGAAATACTTCATTCTCAATGGTTTTTGGCTTAGATTTTTGGTAGAGTAAGAGAGAAGACTCTAGTGTTAAGATGCATTGTTTGAGGTGGTGAGTATTGAGATAAAGCATTATTCAGTAAGGTGTGAAATAATTTCTGCAAAAACTTCTTGAGGATTTTTTGTGCCATCAATCACCTTTATGCGGGGATTTTTTTTGGCCAGATTTAAAAATCCGTCACGAACTCTCTGATGAAAATCTAATCCTAATTTTTCGTAACGATTATTTTCTAATCTGTTTTGAATGCGCTTAAATGCGATTTCAATTGGTACATCGATTAGAAAAGTAATATCTGGAGAAAAGTTTCCGATTGATATTTCTTTTACAGAATCAATCAGATCAAAATCAAGTCCAATTAAGTCTCCATTTAAGTCTCCATTTAAGTCTCCATTTAAGTCTCCCTGGGCGCTACCTTGGTAAGTAAATGTTGAATCAAAAAAGCGATCGGAGATTACTGTTTTATTTTTTTGTAATGCTGGTTTGATTAGTTTCTCGACATGCTCAATTCGTGAAGCGAAGTTTAAAAGAAGTTCAGTTTTTATTTCTAATTTTTCAATTTCTTCGTCCAACAAAATTTTTCTAATTAGCTCTCCAGCTTTTGTTCCTCCAGGTTCACGAGTTAGAATTGCTTCAATTTTTTTTTCCAAAAAAAACTCGTGTAATTTTTTTGATTGGGTTGATTTTCCACAACCTTCAATTCCTTCAAACGTAATAAATCTTGGTGTCATTTTGTGGAAAATTCAAAAAATATTTTAATTACTGGTGCTTCAAGTGGGATCGGACGAGCCCTTGCTATTTCTTATTCGAAGTCAGGTGTGAATTTATTTCTTTGTGGAAGAAATGAAGAAAAATTGCAGCAGACCAAAATTTCTTGCGAAGAGTTAAAGGCAAAAGTTTTTTGTAAAATTTTGGATGTAAAGAATGAAATAGAGTGTAGAAAATGGATTGCAGAAATTGAAGAAAATAATGCTCTCGATCTTGTGATTTCTAATGCTGGTGTCTCTGCCGGAACAGCTGGTGGAACAGAGTCTTTCTCCCAAATCAAAGAAATTTTTAGCACAAATTTGGATGGAGTTTTGAATGTCATTCATCCCGCAATTGATTTTATGATTCCAAGAAAATCTGGACAAATCGCAATTATTTCTTCTCTCGCTGGTCTTCGTGGTCTACCTTCTTCCCCAGCATATTCTGGAAGTAAAGCGGCGGTTCGAGTTTATGGTGAGGGGTTGCGCGGAAGTTTAGCGCCTTTTGGAATCAAAGTGAATGTGGTTTGTCCAGGCTACATCAAAACGCCGATGACTGATGTGAATGAATTTCCGATGCCATTTTTGATGGAAGCTGAGAAGTGTGCTGAGTTAATCAAAGACGGGCTTGCGAAGAATAAATCGCGAATCGCTTTTCCATTTTCACTTTATTTCGTGGTGTGGTTACTTGCTCTACTTTCCAATAAAATTACAGATCCAATTTTTGCTAAACTGCCGAAGAAGAAAGCTTTTGCAGATTGAGTTTGGGGGTTTTGTCTGTAACTTAATTTTAGCCGTAATGCTCTTAGAAGCTGTCTAAGTCTTTGTGCACAGTTCGCTTCGCTCATCACCCTCACCCCAGCCCTCTCCCCTCAAGGGAGAGGGGGCTAGTCCGATTCTGTTTTTACCTTCATTCGTTATTAAATGAAGTTAGTTTGCCAGAATTCGGTGGTACTCCCTCTCCCTTGAGGGGAGAGGGTTGGGGTGAGGGCAGGGCTTACGCATGAAAAAAATCAATGGGATCCCCCCCGGGTCCCTGAGCGGAGTCGAAGGGTTCGAGAGAGAAAGGAGTGATTTCTCCTAGCCTCAAGAACCCTTCGACTCCGCTCAGGG
>CAMDJN010000022.1 GCA_945900795.1 Rickettsia typhi
GCAAGGTTAGAATCCATAATTCAAATCACAGATAATAACAAAATCGAGTCACTGCTAGGAAGGGGCCAGATCCATCAAGGTCTAGTGGTAAAATGTTCCACACTTGCAATCGGTAGCCAAGACGATCTTTTTGCAGAGTTGAATTCTACGAATCACGACACGCTCCCGCCATTATTAATTCTAGATCAAATCTCAGATCCTCACAATATCGGGGCGATTATTCGAAGCGCTTCTGCCTTTAATGTAAAAAAAATTATTTTTTCTAAGCACCATTCCCCGAGAGAAAACGCAACAATAGCCAAAGCATCTGCTGGCACTATTGACTCTGTTGACATGATTGTGGTAACCAATCTGAGTACTTTGATGGAAAAGTTAAAAAAAATTGGATATTGGTGTGTTGGTCTTGACAGCTCTGGTACAGCATCACTGCAGCAGATAAAAGATTACAAAAACATCGCACTCATTGTTGGATCTGAGGGTGATGGAATTAGGGATTTGGTAAAAAAGAATTGCGATTTATTGGCAAAAATTAGTATCAACAAAGAGGTGGAAAGTCTTAATGCCTCTGTTGCTACCGCTATCGCTCTATATGAACTAAACAAATGAAAAACGATAATATCGCAATTATTGCTGCGGGAGGAAATCCTGAAGCTATGCGCAGAAAAGAGTTATTAACTAAGCGATATGGTTTTTGTGACATTACGGATAACCGCCAGAATACAAAAAATATTAACCTAATCGTTGCCATAGGTGGTGATGGATTAATTCTGCATTTACTGCGCGAATATGAAACGAATCCGGTGCCAATCTACGGTGTGAACTGTGGTACAGTAGGATTTTTAATGAATTCTTTTTGTGAAGAAAATTTTTTAGAAGTTCTAAAAAATGCAAAGGAATCAAAACTTTACCCATTGCGAATGGAAGTTTTAGGATGTGATGAGAAAAAATATAGCGGTATTGCAGTCAATGAAGTAGCGCTTCTAAGGCAATCCAGTCAAGCAGCAAAAATAAAAATCAGAATTAATAATCTCGAAAGAATGCCATGTCTTGCCGCTGATGGTGTAATGGTTGCAACTGCTGCTGGCAGCACTGCTTACAATTTCTCGGCTGGCGGACCAATCATCCCACTTGATTCATCAATCTTGGCTCTAACGCCCATCAGTCCTTTCCGTCCAAGAAAATGGCATGGAGCTCTTTTGCCAACCGATAGTAGAATTGAATTCGAGGTGATTGACGCGGACACGCGCCCAGTTAGCGTAACAGCAGATTCTATCGAAATTAGAGATGTAAAAAAAGTAACAATTTTTGAAGACCGCTCGATAGTTTTTAAAATTCTATTTGATCCGCACCACTCTTTGGAAGAGCGTATAATTCGAGAGCAATTTACGAATTAATTTTTGTAGACGGGAATGACAAAAACTTTCAGCCAATCCATCCCGCTACTCATCCTACTGTCACTACTATTTTCGAATGTATCGAAGGCAAAAACTTTAGAGGTAAAATCATCCAAAAAGATCACGGTTACAGAAGATTTTGACGAAGAAGATTTTGATTTAGGTTACAGTTCTAAGGTCTCTGAGGTCAAGGATCCGTTCGAGAAATGGAATCGTAAAATCTACAAATTTAACGATAATCTTGATTATTATTTATTCAGTCACGTCGCCATTGCATATCGTCAAAGCCTGTCAAAACCGATCAGAAAATCGATCAGAAATTTTGTCACCAATTTATCTCTTCCGCTGTCAGTGGTTAATTCTCTTTTGCAAGGCAAGGTAGATAACGGGCTCGCAACATTGTCTCATTTTCTAATCAACACAACACTTGGCGTTGTGGGGCTTTTTGATATTGCTGGGGAAAAAAATATTAGGTATAGTTACGAGGATTTCGGACAAACCATGGGGCATTACGGAGTTAATGCTGGCGCATATCTAATGCTACCATTCTTAGGGCCGAGTTCGGGTAGGGATTTTGGTGGTTGGCTTGTTGATAAATCGGTTGATCCACTGGGATTCGGATTGATAGAAGTGAACGGCCAAGAAGAGTTTATAGAGCCAGAATACCGACTCGCCATATCAGCGATTACTGCTTTAGATAAGAGAGAATCTTTGCTTGAGGTACTCGATGATGTAAGAAGAGAGTCGTTCGATCCTTACGCTACAATCAGAAGCGCCTATTCACAGAAGCGGGAAAATGAGGTTAAAAATTAGGATCGGAAAAGTTACCTGAAACCCTAAAATTTTTCCTTTCGAACTTGCTACTTCCTTCCTACTTATCTTTTAAAAACTCTTTATACCCTGCTTCATCCATCGTATCAGCAAGATCTTCCGCATTGCTAATTTTAACTTTTGCGATCCAGCCATTTGCATAAGAGGAATTATTCACTAATTCCGGGCTTGAGTTTAAATTCTCATTAACCGCAACGACTTCCCCGCTAACAGGGATATAAACATCGCTGGCTGATTTTGATGATTCAACAACAGCGAAGGCATCATGTTTGTTGTATAATTTACCAACCTTCGGTAGTTCGACATAAACTAATTCCCCTAGTGCGTCAGCCGCGTAATCAGTGATTCCGATTGTTGCTACATCGCCTTCTAGTTTTACCCATTCATGATCTTTTGTAAATTTCATATTTTTTTATTATTAATTACTTTTTTGCCGATTTAGTTTTTGCCTCAACAAATACTAGAGAAGTGAGAACTGCCGGGATTTCACGATCTCTAACCACAGCGGAAACCTGGTCTCCGACCTTGGCAAGAGAAGTGTCGAAATAGCCCTGACCGATCGATAATTTAAGATTCGGGGAGAATCCTCCTGAGCTTAGAACTCCAATTTTTTTACCATCTTTTCTGATTTCTGTTCCTTCACGGGCAATGCCACGTTCGAGCAATTTTACCCCAATCCTTTTTCTTGTGGCGCCTTCAGACTTTTCTTTCAAAACTCTGTCAGATCCAATAAAGTCAACATTCGTTTTGCTTACAACCCAACCAAGAGAAGCCTCAATCGGAGAAGTCATGTCGTCCAAATCATGTCCATAAAGCGGGTATCCCATTTCAAGGCGAAGAGAATCTCGGGCGCCAAGTCCGATTGACTTAACTTCCGCTTCAGCAGAAAGAGCGACCCATAAATTTACAGCAGCAGAATTTTCGATACTTACCTCAAAACCATCTTCACCCGTATAACCAGTGCGTCCGATCAAAACATCAGTTCCATCACATAGCTTATAGCTGTCAACATGCATATAAGGGAGGTCTACGAGCTTTTTTTCAGCTATGAATTTTTGCAAAACTTCTTCAGATTTTTTTCCTTGAACAGCAATCAAAGAAACATTTTCAAGTCTCGTGAAGGATAGTGTGCTAGGAAGATTTTGTCTAATCCAAGCTTCATCCTTCTCTTTGCAGCCAGCATTTAGAACGATAAAAAACTTAGTATCAGAAATTTTTGTGATGATTAAATCATCAATAATGCCGCCTTCTTTGTTGGTAAGAACGGTATATTTAGCGAGGTTGACTGTGCTAAGAGAAAAATCAGTTGGAGTTATGTGAGATAGAAATTTTTCTACCCCCTGTCCTTCGATGATAAATTGACCCATATGTGAAACGTCAAAAATTCCGACATTACCGGAGCGCACCCATTCGTGCTCTTTCAACATTCCTTCCTGATATTGCACCGGCATATCATAGCCAGCAAATTCAACCATCTTACCACCCTGGTTACGATGAGTTTGATTCAGAGCTGTAATTTTCATCACGTATATTCTGTTATTCTATGGAATTGCGGGAACTATTGGTGCAAGCGGCACCGCAGGAGTTTCGGATTTATTTTGTTGCTCAATGATTTTATCCAAATCTTTTTTGATTGCCTTATTTTCAGAATTTGAAATTGCAGCTAGCACCAAGCAATTAACCATGAAAGCGGCGATCAGAAACATTGTTGCTTTGCTTAGGAAGGTAGCAGAGGACTTGCTAGACATGATAGAATTGAGGCCTCCCGAGCCACCACCAATACCACTTAGTGAATCACCGTCTGATTTTTGCAACAACACTAGAATAATCATTAGCAGCGCTATGATCATTTGTAAAATTAGCAGAGATAACTGAAGACTTCCCATTTTAAGAGTTTGATTATTTTGGTTATTACCCTTTTTCAGATGCTGAATGACAGGTCAGAGCTCAAAAAAAGCTAGAAACGACTTTTTATCTAACAAGATTTTTATGCCATCCTCTTCGCCAAAAATTTTTTACGAATCAGAAATTTTTGATCGGAATATTTTATCAAAATTATTACTAGATCAAAAAAAAATCCTTCTCGTTTCCGAGAAAAAAATTTGGCGTAATTGTAAAAAATTTTTTTCAAAAAGCTTTACTGACTCAATCAGCAAAATCCTACTCCTGGGAGACAAAAATAATTTAAAGGCGGACGAAAAAAATCTCAAAACAATCCTAAAAATTGCAGATCAATATCAGCTAATTATTGCAGTTGGAAGCGGAACTATAAACGATCTCTGCAAACTAACCTCGGCACAATTAAAAATCCCCTATCTGGTTTTCCCTTCTGCAGCTTCAATGAACGGCTACTTGTCTAAAAATGCCTCGATTACGATCTCTGGTCATAAAAAAACTTTGCAAGCCACCTTGCCAATTGCAGTTTTTTGTAATTTAAAAATGCTCGCCAACGCGCCTTCTGCTCTTACGAAGGCTGGTATTGGAGATGCCATGTGTTTCTATTCTTGTTGGTTTGATTGGTATTTATCCCATCTAGTTTTGAACACCGAGTTTAATGAAAAGCCGTTCAACCTGTTGCAAAATAAAATAGATTTTCTGCTAAAAAATTTCCAAAAATTTTCTACAAAAGATGAGGAGTTTTTAAAAATCTTATTTGAGATTTTACTTTTATCCGGACTTGGTATGACAATGTGTGGGGGCTCATATCCTGCTAGCCAATCTGAGCATCTAATCGCTCATGCTCTTGAGATGAAATATCCCAAAAAATTAAAGAAAGTCTTTCATGGGAGTCAGATCGCAATTACAACCCTAACATCTTCCGAAATTCAACAAGACCTACTCAATCGTGATATTCTGCGAGTTGAAAAAGATAAATTTCCGACGAAAGAAATCGAAAAATTCTTTGGTAAAAAAATTTCTCTAGAATGTAAAAAAGAATTCGCTCAAAAAACTTTAAGTGATAATGAAGTTAGAGAGATCAACAAGAATCTAGCGAAAAACTGGGATGAGTTTAGGCAAAAATTACAAAAAATTCATCTCAATCAATTTCGTCTTAAACAAGTTTTTTCTCATTTTAAAATCAGCATCTCGCACAAATCTCTTGGCCTATCCGTTAAGGAATATCAAGACTGCGTAGCCAGTGCAAGATTTATTAGAAATCGTTTTACCTGCTTAGATTTCCACTAAATATATCCAACCAACTTCAAGAAGTTGATTGGATATATTTTGTATTTTTTACGTCGCACGAGCGACGCCCCACATTTGTGGGGAACCCCAATATACCGAATCTGATAAAAAAAGATCGGTATGTTGAATCAGATTCGGTATATGAAAAAACTAAACCCAAAATCCATCTTCAATGTCAGCGATACAAACCATTACGAATTTTTATTAGGCGCACACAACCTTTCTCAAGTTCCTAATTATCATTACAAAGAGGTAGCTTTCATCGGCGCTTCTAACGTTGGAAAATCAAGCATCATTAATGCTGTCCTAGGGCGAAAAATTGCGATAGTTTCAAACACTCCAGGAAGAACCAGGCAGTTGAATTTTTTCAAAATTGCTGATCGCTTTGTGCTTGTTGACATGCCTGGATATGGCTATGCCAAGGCTAACGACAAAGACATTACTCATTGGCAAACGCTATGCTTCCAATATCTTGCCACGAGAGAAAATTTGCGCATAGTGTTTTTATTGATAGATCCCATCAAGGGATTGAAAGGTGGGGATTGTGACATGATTAACTTTTTTGATGAAGCTAAAATTCCCTTCGTGATTGTGATGACAAAAATTGATAAAATAAGTAGAGAAATTTTAGCGAAAGCCAAAGATTTAATTGAAAACGAACTAAAACAATATCCGACAGCATATCAGCAAAGTGTTGCTACTAGCAGCGAGAAGAGATATGGTATTAACGAGTTGCAAGAATTAATCATTGAGGCAATTTCTTAAATGATGAAGATTTTTCTAACAATTCTTCTTACAAGTCTCGCAGTTTTATTGTTGATATTTTTGCTGAACATTTCCACCTATAACGGGGTTCATAACTCCAACAAAAATTCCAAACAAAATGACGAAAAGAGCTAAAGTCGCCGAGAAGGTTATCGCTGAACAAATTGCCGCCAAGGTCGTAGTTCCTGACGTTGTTTTCAACCTTACCCCAAGAGAGATTGTTGACGAGTTGAATCGCTACATCGTTGGTCAGAATGATGCCAAAAAAGCCGTTGCCATTGCCTTACGAAATCGATATCGCCGTAAGATGGTTGACAGTCCTCTTCGCGAAGAAATCATGCCAAAAAATATTCTCATGATTGGGCCAACCGGGGTTGGAAAAACCGAAATTGCTCGTCGTTTAGCAAAGCTTGCTAATGCTCCATTCGTCAAAGTTGAAGCCACAAAATTTACTGAAGTTGGTTATGTCGGGCGTGACGTAGATTCTATTATTCGTGACCTAGTTGATGTCGCAATCAAACATATCAAAAGCGAAACTAAAAAAGAGATCAGGCTTAAGGCGGAAAAACACGCTAAAAAAAGAATCTTAAAGGTTTTGGTTGGAGATAATCCGCTGGATGAAACTAAAGAAAAATTTGCTAAAATGCTGGATGATGGCCTGATGCATGAGAGAGAAATTGAAATTGAAATTCTTGATTCCGGCAATTCTTTTTCCAACTCCTTCGATATACCGGGCGGTCAAATTGGCATGATCAATTTGAGCGAAATGATCGGCAAAGCGGTAGGTGGTGAAAAGATGAAAAAAGTTCGTATGACGGTTGAAGAATCCCTTAGAATCATCACCGACGAAGAATCAGAAAAAATGATTGATGAAGATAAAATTATCAAAACCGCTTTAAGATCAGTTGAAAATGATGGTATAGTTTTTATCGACGAAATTGACAAAATCTGCGCTCGGGGTACGATTAAGGGTGGAGATGTTAGTCGCGAAGGTGTCCAACGTGATCTACTTCCTCTCGTTGAAGGCACTACAATCAACACCAAATATGGCATTATAAAAACCGATCACATTCTCTTCATTGCCTCCGGCGCCTTTCATGCCGTGAAGCCGGCAGACCTTCTTCCTGAATTGCAAGGAAGATTCCCAATCCGTGTCCAACTAAAACCTCTTACCGAAGAAGATTTACTCCGCATTTTAACCGAGCCTGAATCAAGCCTAATTAAGCAATATGTCGCGTTAATCGGTGTTGAAAAAGTGAAATTAAATTTCACCGAAGAAGGTATTATCCAAATCGCCAAAGTAGCTCATAAAATTAACGGAGAAGTTGAAAATATCGGCGCACGTAGGCTTCATACCATGTTAGAAAAAATTCTGGAAGATATCAGCTTCGAAGCAAGTGAGGTTGGAAAAAAGGAAAATAACAAAATAATTGACATTGGTAAAGGCTACGTCGAAGAACATCTCGGAGACTTGCTGTCTAGCAAGACAGATCTTTCAAAATTCATTCTTTAGAAGCCTGTTTACAATTTTTTCCAACAGTGACGGTTTCTTCGTGCTACGTAACAAATCATCTGCTTTATAACAAATGTCCGACACAAAGGAATATATAAAAAAAGGTATTAAGCCGTGGTTAATGGCGACCGGAGTTTTTAGTGCGCTCACCCTGTTTCTTCTAGCAATTTCTTTTGCCGCTCCACCGGTGCTTGCAGCTGCAGCCGTAACTGGTATAATGGCAGCTAGTTGTCTTGGTATGGCCGTTGTAAGTGAAGGTTTTGGTACAATCTTCAATTGGTTTAAAGAAAGATCCAGAAGTTCTTTTGACCGTTTCTCTGAGCAAGCTTCAAAAGTACTTAAAAGTACTAAGGGGCTTCTCACAAAAAAAGACGAGGGAAGAATTAAAGAGGCGGTTAGTGAAGCTGCAGTGCAGGCGGCCGGTGACCAGCTGATTGGATCAGCCGGAAAAATGGGCAATTCGACTGGCGATGTTGCTAACGCAG
This sequence comes from Rickettsia typhi, assembly GCA_945900795.1. Classification (GTDB taxonomy): domain Bacteria; phylum Pseudomonadota; class Alphaproteobacteria; order Rickettsiales; family UBA1997; genus UBA2645. The sequence continues at coordinate 8,175 of CAMDJN010000022.1, forward strand.
CTTTGATCGTAGCAAGAAGCCTGAACTTTCCTGAGCCCCCAGTGCCCACGCTTGCTCCACCAATTCCTCTTCCCAATCCGCATGAAGTCGATGTGCATAATGAGGCCTATTATACTGTGAACAGCTCAGTGGCCTACATAGCGGCAGGCTTCCCAGCAGCGATAGCGACGCTAAACGCTAGTAATGGTGCTCCATTTGCAACAATTATAAAAGATAATGGGGGATTGCTCAATGTGAAGGACGGTACCGATTTGGTAGAGCAGCTGCGCGCGATTGCTACTACTACTCCTCCTCCTACTGCTGCCAACATTAATAAGGAGCTGTTCTCGTCATTTACTGTGCCATCACCAAGTTACCTTAGAACTACTACACAGCATGCGGCACTTACAGCAGTAGCTGTTGGAACAGCACCAGTATCGCCAGGTACAGCCGCCTTAGCATTTGGCGCCCCCCACTCTGCCTGCTCCTCTATCTACGGAGTAGAGTTCGGTCGCGTTGCTTTTGGGCATTCTAATGAAATAGTAATAATGAAATGATGGAAAATAGTTTTTACCTGCATATGTTGGTGAAAGGTAATTTGACCCATAAATCACAACCATTTTAACGTTTTCAAAATCACAACAATTGTTGGCATGAACATGGGGAAGAGGTAAGATACCTCTTCCCGCACTTAGGAATCAAAGCACTAGTTTTCTTGCGCTAAGCCCCGCCGCAAGAAGGGCCGCCGCAGGAAGGGACATGTTGTCCCTTCCTAACGTTTCAAAATCAAAACCCCAGAAAACCCCAGTGCGAGAAGGGGCCTGTTGCCACTTCTCAACGTTTCAAAATCTCAAAACCATTTTAACCAAAACTCATGTCCCTCCTAAACGCAAAACCAATCTACAAACCATTCAACTACCCATGGGCTTATGATGCCTGGTTAAAGCAGCAACAAATTCACTGGTTGCCTGAAGAAGTTCCTTTAGCCGATGACGTACGTGATTGGAAACACAATCTAACCCAAGGCGAAAAAAATCTTCTCACGCAGATTTTTCGCTTCTTCACTCAGGCCGACATCGAAGTGAATAACTGCTACATGAAGCATTATTCCCAGGTCTTCAAGCCAACCGAAGTTCAAATGATGCTAGCAGCTTTTTCAAACATGGAAACTGTCCATATCGCAGCCTATTCGCACCTTCTAGACACAATAGGCATGCCAGAAGACGAATATTCTGCCTTCATGAAATACAAAGAAATGAAGGACAAATATGACTACATGCACAAGTTTGGAATTTCGACAAAGAAAGATATCGCAACTACTCTGGCAGCATTTGGCGGCTTTACAGAAGGTTTGCAGCTTTTTGCTTCTTTCGCCATTTTGTTAAATTTCCAACGTTTTGGAAAGATGAAAGGAATGGGGCAAATTGTGGCCTGGTCAGTGCGTGATGAAACTCTACACACCAATTCCATCATTAAGCTTTTTCACACTTTCGTGCAGGAAAATCCTGAAGTTTGGGACGAAGAATTGAAAGGTCGTTTGTACGAAGCCTGCGCTACCATCGTTCACTTTGAAGATGCCTTCATTGATTTGGCTTTTGAAATGGGAAATGTTGAAGGCCTAACTTCTCGTGAAGTAAAGCGCTACATTCGTTACATTGCTGACAGACGCTTGGGGCAGTTGGGTTTGAAGGATATTTACATGATTGACACTAACCCGCTTCCTTGGCTAGATGAAATTCTAAACGGCGTTGAACACACGAATTTTTTTGAAAACCGCGTTACCGAATATAGCAAAGCTTCTACTACAGGAACATGGGAAGAAGTTTTTTCTGAAATTGATGCTGAAAGGAAGATGTTGGTTATGTAATTTTCCCCCCTTCGACTCCGCTCAGGGAGCGGAGTCGAAGGGAAAGGATAACATTTAAAACACCACAACACCAAAAACTCGAAATGCCACACATGTACATTCTCAAATGTGCCGACGGATCACTTTACGTTGGTAGCACGAGAAATCTAGATCGTCGTTTATGGGAACATCAAAACGGACTAGGGGCAAATTACACAAAAAAGAGATTGCCTGTAAGCTTAATATTTGCCGAAGAGTTTGAAAGAGTCGACGAAGCCTACTTTCGTGAGAAGCAAATACAGGGATGGAATAGATCAAAAAAACTAGCTCTTGCTGGCAAAGATTGGAACAAGATTAAAGCCCTAGCTGAATGCGGGAATGATTCGCATTGTAGGAACCGCCCCTCGACTCCGCTCGGGGAACGGCCCTCTTGAAGACTCCGCTCAGGGAACGGAGAAGTCGAGATCCGCTCCCTTCGACTCCGCTCGGGGAACGGCCCTCTTGAAGACTTCGCTCGTGGAACGCCATTAAAGACCCGGTGCGAGAAGGGACATCTTGTCCCTTCTCAACGTTTCCAAAATCACAACAATTGTTGGCATGAATATGGGGAAGAGGTAGGATACCTCTTCCCGCACTACGGATTAACCTAAAAGCTCATGACAAAAACCTTACCTCGTTTGCTCTTCCTTAGTCTGTTAATTTTCTCTCTCTCGAGCAATTCTTTCGCCAACACAAGTCGTAATCTCACGATTTTTGCTGAACCAAACATGTCATTGGCATTGGTTAAAATAGTGCGTCTCCATTCGCAAGCAGCCAATATTGCCATTACCACAAATTTTGATTCTGCGAAAGAATTGATCGCGGATATTGAAGCCGGCGAGTCTGTGGATGTGTTTATTTCAGCGCATCAAGGCGCAATAGAAACCGTGAAACAAAAAGGTTTAGCCGATATTCACAATATCGGATATGTTGCTAGATTAAAAAATAATGAAGTTTTCTATCAGGCCTTAGTCATTGCTGGAGATAATATGGAGACGGCGCGAGAGTTTGTAAAATTTTTGAAGAGCGATGTTGCGAAAGCTATTTTTCAAGATAGCGGATTTGAGGTGGATTGAATTTAGGCTTTTCAGAGGTTCCTTGACTCTCCAAAAGCAATAACTCGCCGCAGGAAGGGACATGTTGTCCCTTCCTAACGTTTCAAAATTACAACCGTTGTTGGCATGAACAGCGGTAAGATACCTCTTCCCGCACTAGAAATCTGCGAGTAAAATCACCGAGAAAGACGGTTTTTCAGAGGTTTCTTTACTCTCCAAAAGCAATAACAATCTGCCCTATCCCTACAGTCTCACCTTCGGCAAAGTGAATTTTTTTAATCTTCACATCATGATCGGTGCGAATCGCATTTTCCATTTTCATTGCCTCAATCAGCACTAATTCTTGACCCGCTTTCACCTCATCTCCTTCCTGAACTTTAAACCTCACGATCTTACCTGTAATTGGTGAAGTTAAATTGACCGGCTTAGCATTTTTTTGGATTTTCGGCATGAATTTAGAAAGCTCTGCAATACGTGGGGAGTAAACATTGATGAAGGCGTCAAATCCGGAATATTGCATCAGGTAATTGCCGCTATTGTTATTTTCGCGTATTTTTACCCCAACTTCTTTTTCGTTTACTGTAGCTCGAAATAGCTTCTCGCCATTAGTCCACGAACTGGTGAGATGAATTTCTTTGTGGTTGCACTCGAATTTTAAGCAGTCTTTTAAGGCGTCAGATGATCTTTCTAGAATGTTCACCAGATATGATTTATCATCGATCATAACTACCCAGCGTTCAGAAATTTGTTTTTCACGATTGCGTAATTGACCAGTCATATGGCCATTTCTCTCGTAATTTTTTAGAAAAATATGCATGGCGCTTGCAATCAAAACTTCTTCGACTTCTGAATTTAATTCGCTGCCAGAAAAACCTGCGGGAAATTCTTCTTTGATGAAGCTGGTTGATAATTCTCCTGCGATGAAACGCTCATTCTTCATGATGGTTTCAAGGAAGCTAATATTGTGAGAAACGCCCGCTATGGCAAAGCTACCCAGAGCTTGACTCATATGTTTGATTGCCTCGGCTCTCGTTGATCCGTAAGAACAGAGTTTTGCGATCATAGCATCGTAAAACATACTTACTTCTCCACCCTCGTAAACGCCGGAGTCTACTCGAACATTTTTATTTTTTTCAGGCTCGATGTAGAGATTAATGCGACCGGATGATGGAAGGAAGCCGCGTGATGGATCTTCTGCGTAGATACGTGATTCCATCGCCCAGCCGTTAAGAACCACGTCTTCTTGTTTGAACGGCAATTGCTCACCAAGAGCAATTTTAATCATCAATTCAACAATATCAAAACCGGTGATGAGTTCAGTAACTGGGTGTTCAACCTGTAACCGGGTGTTCATCTCAAGGAAATAAAAATTTTTATTTTTATCCATGATATATTCGATGGTGCCGGCAGAAAAATAATTCACCTTACTTGCCAAAGCTTTGGATTGCTCGTACATTTTGGCTCGGGTTTTTTCATCCATGAATGGACTTGGCGCTTCTTCAATTACTTTCTGGTGATTGCGCTGAATTGAGCATTCTCTTTCGCCCAAACAAACTATATTTCCCTTTTTATCGGCAATGATTTGGATTTCAATGTGACGTGGATTTTCAATAAATTTTTCAATGAAAATTCTATCGTCAGAAAAACTGTTGCGAGCCTCGTTAGATGCGGATTGAAAAGCGTCAGACATTTCTTCTTCTTTCACAACTATTCGCATGCCCTTGCCACCACCACCAGCAGAGGCTTTAACCATCACGGGAAAGCCAATTTCTTTGGCAATTATTGCAGCTTCTTTTGCATCCTTTACAATTCCCATATGGCCTGGAACCGTGCTGACCCCCGCTTCTATTGCCAATTTTTTGGACTGGATTTTATCCCCCATCATTTCGATTGAGTAAACCGAAGGGCCAACAAAAATCACGCCGGCCTTTTCAAGTGCGTTAGCGAAATTACGATTTTCTGATAAAAAACCATAACCAGGATGAACCAGGGTAGCACCAGTTTTTTTGACGGCAGAGAGAATTTTATCTACGTTGAGGTAGCTTTGAGATGATGGTGATTGACCAATATTAACAGCCTCATCAGCCATTTGCACAAAAAGAGAATTAGTGTCCGCATCCGAGTAAACAGCGACGGTTTTAATGCCCATCTTGCGACAAGATTTAATGATGCGACAGGCGATTTCACCACGATTTGCAATTAGTAATTTATGCATTGGAAAGTTGAAATTTGTATGAAGATAAAAAGATAGCGCACGCTAAAAACCAAGATCAAAAAATCAAACTTAAAATGTCACGATTATCCGCATATATCAAGCTTGCTCGCCTTAATCAACCAATAGGAATTTGGCTGTTATTTCTGCCATGCTTATGCGGAATTTTTTTGTCATTAAAAGAAATTTCAAACCCAGAATTGGCAGAAATCTTTCGGATAATTTTTTTGTTTTTTGTGGGATCGGTCTCGATACGCTCTGCAGGCTGTGTTGTAAACGATATCTTCGATCAAAAATTTGATGAGAAGGTGACAAGAAGTAAATCACGTCCGCTTGCTGCAAAAATTATAAAACGCTCCGAAGCATTGATTTTGTTGAGTATTCTGCTGATTGTGGGGTTCATCATTTTACTGCAATTCAACATGCAGACTATTGTCGGCGGATTTTTTGCACTCAGTTTGGTTATTACTTACCCACTGATGAAGCGTATCACGTACTATCCACAAGTTTTTTTAGGACTGACTTTTAACTTCGGAATCCTGATGAGCTCTCTCGCAACTCTTCAAACCATTACCTCTTCTTCAATTATTTTTTATCTCAGCCTGGCTATCTGGACTGTAATTTACGATACGATTTACGCCCATCAAGACGTCAATGACGACATTCGAATCGGAGTAAAATCAACAGCAATTAAATTTGGAAAAAATACCAAAAAAATTCTTATTTCTCTGAGTTTGGTAATGTTTTTAGGCCTTGTATTCCTAGGCTGGAAAGAGAGTTTCGGTCCAGAATTCTTTCTAACAATTTTATTGGCAGACATGTTTCTGAATCACAAAATCCAGAAATGTAATTTGGAAAATCCAGCTGATTGCTTAAAGTTTTTTAAATCCAACATCTGGTTTGGGATTCTAATTTTAATCGCGGTTATTTTGGGGTAATGAAAATTGGACTGCTCGGTGGAAGCTTTAACCCACCACATCAAGGACATCTCCACATCAGCAAGCTGGCAATAAAAAAACTTGGGCTGAATCAAGTTTGGTGGATTCCGACCTCTTACAACACGCTCAAGGATAGAGCGATATACGAGTCATATCAGGGACGCGTAAAGAAATGTTCGATACTCACGAAGTCGCATCCAAAAATTCGCGTCAAAGAATTCGATGAGATTTACACCTGGAAATTGGTTTCTTACCTTCAAAAAAAATATCGGGATGTAGATTTTTTTTGGATCATGGGAGCAGATAGTTTGGAGAAATTTCATCGCTGGGAAAATTTCAAAAAGTTGATTTTGAAAATTCCTTTAGTGATTTTTTCACGTGAAACATCGTTACAAAAAATCCGTAAATTTAGGATATGGAAATTTCTTTCTCGCTCAAGTTACAGAGTTTTTCCCACTAAAAATTTAGATATTTCGTCAACCAAAATCAGAAAAAATTCCTGTGCATAATTTTATAGTTGATAGCCACTGTCACCTTGATCTACTTGAGCAAAAAGGTTTTGCACTTGAAGATATTCTTAATGAGTGTAGGCAAAATAATGTGCAAATTCTACAAACAATTTGTACTAAAATTACCGAAATTGAGAAAGTCATTTCTTACACTGAGGCGCATGATTCGATTTACGCTTCGATTGGAATTCATCCTTGCAATGTTTTTGAGCAGCCAAAAATTACTTGTGATGAAATTCTAAAAATTTGTGAGCGCTATCCCAAGATAATTGGAATAGGCGAGACCGGGCTTGATTACTTTCACGACAAGTCCTTCGTAAATTTACAGAAGTCTAGTTTTTTAGAACATATCAAAGCATCACAGATGAGCGGACTGCCACTGATAATTCATTCTCGCGATGCAGATTCTGACATGATGGAAATTCTAAAATCGGAACAGAAAAATAAAAATTTCCCCGCTTTGTTGCATTGTTTTTCTAGCTCAAAAGTAATGGCTATGGAGGCGCTTGATCTTGGGATTTACATTTCAATTTCTGGTATCGTAACGTTTAAAAATGCTGTCCTGCTGCAGGAAATTGTTAAGCTCTTGCCTCTAGAGTATCTAATGGTTGAGACGGATTCCCCCTATCTTGCACCAATGCCATTTCGTGGTAAAATTAATCAACCGTCTTACACGAAACATGTGGTTGATTTTATTGCGGATCTGAAAGGTTTGGATCCAGAAGAGGTCGCAAATCAAACAACAAAAAATTTTTTAAAAATCTTTACAAGGGTTGCAGTTTGATAAAGAGTACGCAGAGATTTATGGAAGTTGCATTGCAAGAAGCAAAAATCGCTTTCGATAAGGATGAGGTGCCAGTAGGAGCGGTGATTGTAGAGGGCGGAAAAATTATTGCCGTTGCTCACAATCAAAATCGCGAACTTTGTGATCCATCTGCACATGCAGAAATTCTTGCAATTCGAATTGCTGGTCAGGTTAAAAATTCATCTAGACTTGACGGTTGTGATCTCTATGTAACGCTTGAGCCTTGTGCCATGTGCGCTTCTGCTGCTTCATTAGCACGAATTAGAAGAATTTACTACGCAGCTTCAGACGTAAAATCAGGCGCTGTTGAGAATGGAGTAAAAGTATTTAGCAGTTCATCATGTCATCATAAGCCTGAGATTTACTCTGGCTTTTGTGAAGAAGAATCGAAGATTTTACTACGACAATTTTTTGCGTTAAAAAGATAAATTTCCTCAAATTTCCCTAAAGTTCCACGTGAAACAGATTAATCAAAGATGAAAAGAGCAAAAATTTTTGCCATCGTAAATCAAAAAGGCGGGGTTGGTAAAACAACGACAGCGATCAACGTTGCAACCGCTCTTGCTGCTGTAAAAAAAAGAATTCTACTTATCGATGCCGACCCTCAGGGTAACTCCAGCACGGGATGTGGAGTAATGCAGACGCAAAGACAAAAAACAATTTACGAAGTATTAATCGGAGAGGTCGATTTAAAGGATGCGATAATTCCGACACAGATTCCGCATCTTCACATGATTACAGCGACAGTTGACCTGTCTGCGTGCGAGATAGAAATTTCGCAACTTCATCAAAGAGAATTCCTATTGCGTCGCGCACTGAAGAAGGTCATTCATAACTATGATTGTATTTTAATAGATTGCCCACCATCGCTTGGACTATTGACTGTTAATGCACTTGTCGCCGCAGACGCTGTAGTGATTCCGATGCAATGTGAATTTTTTGCGCTTGAAGGGTTGAGCCATTTACTTACAACGCTCGAAATGGTAAAAGAAAATCTTAATCATCGTTTAAGAATAAGTGGCATAGCGCTCACCATGCATGACCGTAGGAATAAGTTAACAGAGCAGGTTGAAATGGATGTCAGGGAATTCTTGCAGGATAAGGTTTTTAGAAATACGATTCCGAGAAATATAAAATTGTCGGAAGCCCCATCGCATGGTTTTCCGGGTGTGATTTACGATCCAAGATGCGTTGGTTCGGTTGCTTATATGAAGCTGACTAAAGAGTTGATGTTGAGAGAAGATATATAGGGGATCTAGCCCCTCCTAAAATCGCCTCGATCTTCGATGAAAATCGAATTAAGTGATTACAATGAATTTTTGGCAAAAATTAAACAATGTCTCAAGCAAACGTAACTAGCCTTATTCTAAATTATGCAAAATAATCATCAAGAAAGAAAACTCGGCAGAGGGCTGTCTTCATTGCTTGGAGACAGTAAATCTAAAAAAGATTCTCTACCAGTTTTGCAGAAAAACCAAAAAACAATCGACCTAGTTCCACTGAGTAAAATCATTGCCGGAATCTATCAACCAAGAAAGAAATTCGACGCAAACGAGATAAAAGAATTATCAGAATCAATCAAAGAAAACGGTATTATACAGCCGATTATTCTGCGTAAGGTTGAAGAGCTAAACAAGTATGAAATCATTGCGGGAGAAAGAAGATTTCGTGCCGCATCTATTGCTGGTCTTACAGAAATTCCTGCCATTGTTAAAAATATTACTGATCACGAAGCGTTAGAATTGGCGCTTATAGAAAATATTCAGAGAGAGGATTTATCTTTAAGAGAGGAGGCGGAAGGGTATAAAAGATTGATCGAAGATTTTTCGTATCACCAGGATCAGATTGCAAAAAAAACTGGAAAAAGCCGCAGTCATATTGCCAATCTTTTGCGACTTTTAAACTTGCCACAAAAGGTTTTGGAATTGTTGGATAAAAACTTGCTCTCAATGGGTCATGCGCGGGCTATTATCAACTCGGATAGTCCAGAAAAAATGGCACAAAAAATCGTTAATAATTCTCTTACCGTAAGGCATGCGGAAGAATTGGTGCGCGAAGAGAAGGTGGATAAGATTAAAAAAACTCCCAAAGAAGCTCTGCAAAATAGAAAAAAATCAAAAGCGAAATTCATAGATAAAAAACATCTTTTTGCCATGGAAAAAGATTTGTCAAAACTTCTCAAGCATGAGGCATGTATTTCTTATAATTCTCTAAAAAGTAGCGGAAAAATAATTATAAAATTTGACGACTTTGAGAAATTGCAGAAATTTATTAAAAAGCTGGGGAGGCGTTAGTTTGTAATGGTTAAGTCACATTTATATTTGTCAGAAATTGAAAATTATATTCCTGGAAAAGCTAAGATTAACGGAAAGAAAGCAATCAAATTATCATCAAATGAAAACGCTTTAGGAGTAAGTCCTAAAGCTATTGAAGCTTATAAAAATCATTCCGGTGAAATTTTTCGCTATGCCGATGGGTCCTGCTCTACATTGCGTTTGGCGATTGCGGAAAAAAATAAAATTAATCCAAACCAAGTGGTTTGCGGCGCTGGTTCTGATGAAATTATTTCGTTACTAACTTCAGCCTTTGCTGGGGTTGGAGATGAGGCGATTTACAGCGAACATGGTTTTTTAATGTATCCAATTTCAGTGAAGAGAGTGGGGGCGAAAGCTATTTCAGTAAAAGAAAAAAATCTTAAAGCTGACATTGATGGGATTTTGAGCGCAGTTAATTCTCGAACTAAAATTATCTTTCTTGCAAATCCAAATAATCCTACCGGGTCATATTTGACGCAAGTCGAAGTAGAAAGGTTGATAAATAACATTCCAGAAAACGTCCTGTTAGTTTTGGATAACGCCTATGAAGAATTTGTTGATGTGTTAGATTATCCGAAGGCCAATGATCTTGTGAATAAGTACGAAAATATTGTGGTTACAAGAACATTTTCTAAAATTTACGGTCTTGCCTCTCTGCGTATCGGATGGTCATACTCTTCGCCATACATCGCTGAAATTTTAAACAAAATTCGTGGTCCCTTTAATGTTGGTGGTCCGGCTCAAGTTGCTGCTATAGCGGCCTTGGAAGATGAAGAATTTTTTAATGCATCAAAAAATCACAACAAGAAATGGCTAAAAATTCTAATAGAAGAATTCTCTAAAGAGAATTTAGCGTCACAAAATATCATTATTTATCCCTCGGTTGCAAACTTTATACTGCTTGATTTTGGCAGTGTGGAAGTGTGTAGCCAGGCGAATCAAAATCTTTTAAGCCAAGGAATTATTCTTCGTGAAATGTCAGCATATAAACTGCCGAATTGTTTGCGTATGACGATTGGTCTTGAAGAAGAGAATTTAAAAGTTTTAGAAATTTTGCGTAAAGGGTTGTAGATGAGTTTTTCAAATTTGAACAGTGCAGATTTTCAGAATTTTGTCTATCTGCTTTTATTACTATTTGTCTCAATTTTTGGTATGGTCTTTCGCGATAAAGCCAGCATTCCGAAAATTCTGAAATATTTCGGCATATGGTCCGCTGTAGGTTTGATAGTGATCATATTTTATTCTTATCGTTACGAATTTTCTGATTTGAAAAATAGAGTGATGGGCGAAATAAATCCATCATCAGTGCGCGTTATGGAGTCCGGCCAAATCATCATTAACATATCGCAAGATGGACATTTTTACATGAATGTACTGGTTAATGATATTCCGGTAAGATTCATGATTGATACAGGGGCGAGTGATATTTCAATGAATAAAAATGATGCTCAAAGAGTGGGGATTAGTTTAAAAAAATTAAATTTTAATAAACCTTATCAAACCGCTAATGGAAAGTCTTGGGGGGCTGGTGTTAAGTTGGATGAGGTGACCGTAGGGAACCTGAGATTCAATGATGTTTGGGCGTCTGTTAATAATTCCGAGATGGGTACATCGCTTCTTGGCATGAGTTTTTTGAGAAGATTCAAGAAATATGAATTTTATCAAGATGAGCTAATCCTTTACATTTGATATCTTGCGGAGCAAGAGAGACCAATAGATCGTAAGTTTTCTGCCACATCATGCACCCTTAGAAATTCCACATTTTTTCGAGCAAGAAATTTTGAAATTACGAGAGTTTTTTCGGATCTATTAAGTAATTTTTCACTCCCACTTGTTTCATCAAATGACTCAAGCTGTAAAGTGTCGAGAAAACTTTTTTTAGAATGTCCTACATAAAGTGGTAGACTCAAAACCCTAAATGAATCGATATTTTTTAGAATTTTTATGGACTGCGAAGCATTTTTTCCAAAGCCAATTCCTGGATCAAAAATCAATTGTGATTTTTTTACTCCGTTACTCTCCAGGTAAGAAATTTTTTTTCTTGCCCAAACCAGAATTTCTTCGATTAGATCTAAATGCTGATTGATGATAAGATCGGGATTGGCATGTATAGAGAGGTTATGCATTAAAATTGCCGTCATCTTATTATCAGCAATAAATTCTACAATTCTTTCGTCCACAAAACCACTCACATCATTAACTATATCGACGCCCATCTCGTAGGATTTTTTTATGGTTTCTACATGGTAAGAATCTATGCTGATTTTGACTATTTTTGCCTCATCGAATCCATGCTTTTTATTAAACCTTTTTACCTGCCAAGCAATTTCAGGGAGTATATTCTCTAATCTTTTCCACTCCTCTTCTGAGGTGAGTTTTATTGAGTTAGGGCGAGTTGATTCTGATCCTACATCAATCACGCTGGCTCCATCTTCAAGCATTAGGTTCAAATGTGAAATTGCGGATTGAAGAGAATTGAATTTTCCTCCGTCAGAAAATGAGTCAGGAGTAATGTTTAAAATTCCAACGATTTTGGTCATTAATCTTTTTATGAAGAGTTGCTTTCGACTTAGAAAATAGGACGTTAGTTTATGAATAATGCATAGTCACACTTTGGAGTTGCTTTTTATTTATCGGTTCATAGCTTCCTGCGCCCTTTGATAAGTTTATTTAAGTGGTTTTTAGATATTTGAATCGTAGGTTACGCTTGCTTGCCAGGATGGGTCCTAGATTTTACCAGAGCATATTTTCAAGAAATCAAAATCTCCACAGATTCATTCGCTGCCACTTTTTTATCCACCGCTAAAAAATTGACGGACTTTGCTGTAAAAAAACTTAAAATCGTTTGTTATGTCCAAACCAATTTTTCAACGCACCAAGCCACACGTAAACATCGGTACCATCGGTCACGTAGATCATGGTAAAACAACGCTTACTGCTGCTATTACTTCTTACCTGTCTAAACAAGGTTTAGCTGAGAAGAAAGGTTACGATCAAAT
>CAMDJN010000023.1 GCA_945900795.1 Rickettsia typhi
CCCTGCGCTGGAAGGGATATCTTATCCCTTCCCAACGTTTAATAGATTTCCGAAACATCTATTTGCGGGTCTTGTCAAACATGTGGAAGGGGTAAAATACCCCTTCCAGCGCTCTCCCCTCCCTCCAAGTTTTGGTTTCTGCGCGGGAAGGGATATCTTATCCCTTCCCAACGTTTAATAGATTTCCGAAACATCTATTTGCGGTTCTTACAAAACATGTGGAAGGGGTAAAATACCCCTTCCAGCGCCCCGTGAGGAGCACGAACGCTGAGCTCTGCGCGGGAAGGGATATCTTATCCCAATGCGGGAAGGGATATCTTATCCCTTCCCAACGTTCGCTAAATTTTAAAATTTATTTACAGTTCTTACAAAACATGTGGAAGGGGTAAAATACCCCTTCCAGCCCCGGCTCCATTCCCGCCCTAGCTCTGGAGAATTTTCCAGCATTTACTTACTCCTTCAAGGGTAAATCTTCTTCACCCTCCATCCATCAAAGAAACGTTCGTAAACTTCTCTTTGGTGAATGCGAAACTCTCCCTCTTGCCAAAATTCTATTACGTGAGGAATGACTCGAAACCCAGACCAGAATGGTGGTTTTGGAATTTCTTGTCCCTCAAAACTTTTAGAAATTTCAGCAATTCTATCTTCAAATTCTTTCCAATCTTTCATCTCGCAAGATTGCTTTGAGGCCCAGGCTCCAATCTGGCTACCACGTCTTCTTGAAGCAAAATATTCATCAGCTTCTTCAGCAGAAACTTTTTCTACAACTCCTTCAATACGAACCTGCAAACCCAAAATTCCCCAATAAAAACACAGGGCAACATTTTGATTATGCGCCAATTCTTTTCCCTTGCGACTTGTTAAATTCGTAAAAAAACAGAAACCTCTTTCATCAAATTTTTTTAATAAAATCATCCGTGAAGATGGACGATTATTCTCTCCAACCGTAGAAAGACACATAGCGGTTGGTTCAAAAATTTCAGGCTTCGCACAAGCCAAATCAAGCCATGTGGAAAATTTTTGAAACGGCTCATCTAAAGAAATTTTTTTTGCTATTGTCATTTTTAAAAAGAAAATTTTTTTCTTGAGAAAACTCTAAAAAACCAAACTTTTTATGCATCCACTATTACGACTAGCCTTCAGAAGTCTGATAATTTTTCTTGTCATCTTCTCTGCGATACAGCCATTTAACTGGTTCTGCGCACTTACACAAAAATGCAGCCCGTTTTACTTCTCAAACATCATTCCAAGAATCGAGGGAAATAGAAAAATTGATGTGATTTTTGAGGTAGATAATCGTAACCCGAATATCGATTTGGTACCAGATATGCCAGTCACTGAAACTGTCACAAATAGAAAAAATACCGTCTCTTTTTACACCAAAAACATTTCAGATAAATTCGTAGTTTTTCGTCCGAAACTTAGAGTAGAACCAGAGTCAGCAAAAGATTACATCGACTTTCAGGAGTGTCTTTGCTTCAAAGATCATGAGCTTAAAAAGGGAGAAGCTGCGAAGTTGGATGTCAAATTCAGAATTAAAGGAAATTTTCCTTTCGATAAATTCGCTAAAACTGCCGGATATGATCCGAGCAATCCAGACGAAGCCTTCGTAAAGCCTTCGATCAAAATCAAATATGAAATTAACGAAAACGGCCGCTAACAAACTTAGGACTTAGGCAAAGCGAGTATCGCAAAGAGATTTTTACGTTTGAAAATTTTTTGGGAGGTAAGCGTACACAGAAGTACGTGCGTCCCAAAAAATTTTCAAACGTAAAAATATCGAAGCGAGACGAAGTTTTGCGTAAGTCCTAAATTTACCTCTTCCTGACTATTGCTATATTGTCTAGATAAAGGTCGTTATTGCTTGGCAAGATCAGTCGCAATACAGAACCAATCAGGTTAAAACATGCACAAATAGACCTGATTAAAATACGCTTAACTCTGTTTGGCCTTAAACTTTTTCCTAAGATTTTTTTATAAATAAAAACATTAATCAGCTGAAAAATGACAGCTGCGTCATTCACACTTTTTCTAAACTCAATCACTTCAAAACCGCTAGATTCAAGAAGATGCTTGAGGCCAAAGGATGAGTATCTGGCGTAGTCGTAGGGCTGCTCATGTTCATCCCAAACAAATGGAACTGTAATCAAAATAACGCCACCTTTCTTTATAACCCTTCCAAACTCTGCCAAAAACTCATGCGGGTTAAAAACATGCTCGAGAACTTGGTTGCAAATCGCAGAATCAAACTCGCCATCATTAAACGGAAATTTTTTTCCGTCATAAAAAAACTCTGCATTTTTAGAAGATCTATTTTCCGGAGTATCATACTCCAAACCAACATATTCATCACAAACAAAAAGATCTTTGTATGGCTTACGACCACAGCCAACATCAAGCACCCTACCCCCGATATGATGACTTAAATTTGTTATGTTGATAAAGAGGCCACGCCTCGCGAAGTAAAATGGATTTACAAAAATTCCTAAGAATCCTGGCTTGAAATCATTTTTCTTAATAAGTTTAGAAAGTTTTATCACAGATTATTTTTTACCTTAAAAATCGCCCCACAATACTCAGAAAGATTCATGCCGTCAATCATGATACCATTTCCGCTCTCGAGTTTAAATTCTTCTATGAGGTCATATTTCTCTAGGAATAATCCTAGCAGATTTCTTTTGTTAAAAAACCAACATGGGTACGCAGCCTCGTAGATTTCAGGCCAAACTTTTTGCACGGTAAGTAAATCATCACGATGTTCATCTTCGAGACAGGCTAGCAAGTCAAGAATCACATATTCAAAATCATGTTTTAAAATATGTTTTATGACTTGGTGAGGAGATTTTAGATATTGCAAAACATTAGAAAAAAACAAAATATTCGGATTCTGATCCGCAACACACGCATCCACATCCTCATAAAATTTTAGCTGACCATCTTCAAAATTTTCTTTACCACATTTTACAAAATTTTTCTGCTCAACCACATTCCACTTAACCTCCTTTAGACCTGACAAGAATTTTCTATTCTGAAAAAAACTACTCCCCAAAGATCCTCCAAAATCAATCAGGTTAAGTTTTCCATCTTGCTGCGCCGCAATCCACATCAAGGCTACAAGAGATGGGAAAGAATATTGAATATGATCAAATAAAAACGAGTCACGCTCGTGAACAGCGAAACCATTTTTTACAGCAAGAAGAGAGTTTTTAGATTTCTCTAAAATATAATTAGAGTCATATCCCCCATAGGTTTGCACGACTTCATCCCAAGACAAGTCAGTAAAAAACCATCCATATTTTTTTCTTTCTCTTTTCCTACTCTTATTCTCAATCTTTTTAAGCAATCTACTAAACAGGCCTTTGCTGGGTTTTAGGAATTTCTTGATCGCATTTTTGGAAACTAAATCTTCTTCGAATGGGACAGATTTGATCGCAATTAAAGTATTAAAATCAAAATCAAAATTGAAGCTATGAGCTGAGCCACAATGGGTTCCGCTTCCATCAAGACCAATATTCGTAACCAAAGACTTACCAGGATAAAGCGTAAATTTATTAGCTAAAAATGCCGAAGCATGCCATCTAACTGCCCAAGAATTATTCTTCCCCTCGACCTGATTTCGAAGCATTTGCGTGTAAGGATAACAACCATCCAGATCAAATTTTTTTGTGAGTTTTTTTTCTTTTAATTTAGCTAAAAGTTCTACTCCGTTCGGATCGAATAAATCCCATCCACGCTTCCAGGTAGCCCACCCCCAACAATCCGCACCTTTCAGAAAAAAAGTTTCCGGTAAGAATTTTTTTACAGGGTAAATATAGCCATGAATACTGATCACTTCATCATTTTTTTCATAGAATGACAACCCATCATTCATGAATTGGAGAAAGTATTTTGAAGTCACAAGATCATCTTCCAAAACTATAACTTTACCAAACTGATTAACGATTTTTGTAACACCGCTAATAATTGACGCAGCCAATCCTTTATTGGACTCGCTTACTTCAATTGTTATTTTTTTGAAACCAGAAATTGTTTTTAGATATTCACGAACCTCATTTACAAATGGCTCGCCACTAGCGTTTTTTGCGCCATCAGAAAAAACAAATAGCTCACTTTCTAAAGCGAGCTGATTATTTTTTAGTGCGTTAATAGTTTGTTTGGTATGACTTGGTCTGTTGTAAACGAAGAGGGCGATTGGGGCGAGATTAGACACTGTTAGCTAATTAATTCTATTTCAGATTTTGGCATATTTTGAGCGCTTTTTTGGTAAAATAGAACGAAATATGGAATAGAATTAATTAGCTAACAGTGTCTAGAGTAAGAAGACACGATTTTGATTATCTGGAAGAAAAATGATGGTGAGCCCGAGACGATTCGAACGTCCGACCCACAGCTTAGAAGGCTGTTGCTCTATCCAACTGAGCTACGGGCTCGTATAAAATTTATAAAAAAACATCAACTAAAAGTTGATTGATGGGAACCTCTAAAAATTAGATTTTTTTGAGAAATTTTTAGGCAACAAATTTTCGAGCAGGTAAGCGTACTTAGAGGTACGTGCTCGCGAGAAAATTTGGTAACGACAAAATTTACAAAAAAAGCAATTTTTAGAGGTTCCCTGATACCTATTTTCTCACTCCACACTCAGCTTCAACGAGGTATTTGTAAGTAACAAGCTGTTCTAATCCAACCGGACCACGAGCATGAAGTTTGCCAGTAGCAATACCGACTTCAGCACCAAAACCGAATTCATAACCATCCGCAAATTGCGTAGAAGCATTATGCATTACAATCGCAGAGTTTACATTTTTTAAAAATTTTTCTGCTACCCTTTTATCTTCGGTAATAATGCTTTCAGTATGTGACGAACCGTATATACGTATGTGCTTGATAGCCTCATCAACATCTTTTACTACCTTGATAGATATTATTTTATCGAGATATTCTGCATAAAAATCATCCTCCTTTGCTTTCTTGATGCGAGAATCGATTTCAGTCGCAATCTCATCACCACGCATCTCGCAACCGACTCCCTTCAAATCATCGGCAATTAGTGGTAGAATTCTTTTTGCAATTTTTTTATCAATCAAAAGCGATTCTGTTGCGCCGCAAATGCCAACACGCCTCATCTTCGCATTAAGAAGAATCTTGCGAGCCTTATCTGGATCAGCTTTCTCATTGATGTAAGTATGACAATTTCCATCAAGGTGTCTGAAGACCGGAATTTTAGATGACTCCATAACGGTTTTGATTAGAGCCTTACCACCACGTGGAATAACGACGTCAATATGGCCATCCATCTTCAAGAATGCCGATACATATTCACGCTCAGCATTCTGCACCAACATGATGACATTTTTATCAATTTCAAATTTCTCCAAAGCCTCACGATAAATATCGGAAATGATTTTTGAGGAATTGAAAGAGTCTGATCCACAACGCAAAATCACAGAATTTCCAGCTTTCAAAGCCAATGCGGAAATATCAGAAGTAACGTTCGGACGTGATTCAAAAATGGCAAATAAAACACCCAATGGAGTAGTAATTCTTTTAACACGTATTCCGCTTTCCCTCTTAGAATCATAAAGAATTTTTCCAACTGGGTCAGGAAGTTTTATGATTTCTTTTATAGAATTTGTAAGGGCGATAATTCGCTTTTCATCGAGCAGAAGCCTGTCAATTTTAGCAGCGTCCAGTTTGTTTTCTTTCGCATGCTTCAAATCTTTTTGATTCGCCTTGATAATTTTTTGCGTATTCTTTTTTAGCAGCCTGGCAACCTCTAGCAAAATATTGTCTTTCATGACGCTATCCAACCCAGCGATTTCCATACTCGCCCTTTTGGAATCAGTACAAATTCTTAGAACTCTAGATTGTATCTCGGTCATATTTTTAGCCAAATACTGAAATCATAGATGAAGAAGCCATGGCAGTGATAATCATAACGATTGCCACCGTAACAACAGTCAAAATTAAACTCGAGTCTGAATCGATATTTTTAGCAATTGTTTGATCGTGCATTTCTACACCATTTTCTTGTTTCCTATCAAAAATCGTAAAAATCATCTTCAGAGAAAATAGGGCAATTCCGATAAAATTCAGAAGGAATACCATCCCAGAAATCATTAACCCATTTCGATAAATTGTCTTAGCTAAAACAAAAATTTCAACCGCAGCAATTGAAGGGGCAAGCCCGATCAAACCCAATAAACCAAATATTAAAAGCAGAGTGGTAATCTTCATATTTTTATAAATTCCACCATACCAATGCTGATTCAAAGAATTATCATCGGATACTTTGATTTTTTCCTTAGTGAGATAAAAATTCAAATTCGAGCAACAAAGAAAAATCAAAGTCAAAGAGGTAGCAAAAGAAATAATCACCAAATAAAGCCTTTCTCCATCAAAGGATGCAAAAATGAAAATTGCAAATAAAGCAAACAATAGCTGCTGAAAGAAGAGATAAAAGAAGGATGAAGCAAAATTTTTACTCAATAATAAAAACATCAAAGATGCGCCGATATTGATTAGAAAGACCATTTCTACAAGAGTAAAAAGAAAGTCATGATTTGTTTGGTAAATCATGATGGCGAATCCTTTCAGACCAAAAATCGAAGTGATGACCTTAGAAATCACATAGAGACTACTGAAGCCGTAAGCTAAAAAAAACAAGATGTAAGTAATGATGGGATCAAAATTGACGCGCCTGTAGATAAGAAAAGATGGAAATAAAACCGATAAAAATAATCCGCCCACATATAAAAATAACAGAATCAATTTTTCTGTTTGGCTAATTTTACCAATTAGTCCCCCACTTACAAAATCAATCTGGCCCGTAATTTTATAGGTTGCAGCAATTGCCAAAAATAATAAAACCGATTCGAGATAAAGCAGAATTGTAAAAAGATGAGAATATCCATCTCGCTTTTTGTGTAAGAAACGCAAGGCAAAAAAGTGGCTTAAAATCACTAAGCAATTATAAAAAAATAGTATCGTAAGTAAGTTTTTGGATAGAATGATTAGATTCAACAAAGCGACAACCAGAACAAAAAATATTTTTATTTCATGAGAATTTTTCATCTGCGTTAGATGCAAAAAACGCCTGAGATAAACAGCGAAGACTATCCAAATAAATCCAAGCAAGAATAAAAAACTGACGGTCGATTGATTGATAAAAAATCCGAGATAGATGTCTTTGATTGCCTCTCCAATCAGAAAATGACTAGACTCTCCATTTCCTAAACCCGCATTAAGACCAAAAATGGAAATCAAAAATAATATGGGAAAGATGATGATTGAAGCATCAACAATGCGCGCATTTCGGCTTCCTAGCTTTATAGCGAAGCAATTCAAAAAGGGTATGATCGAAGTAATGAAAAGTAAAAATTGGGTTTGAGTCATGATGGTTCATCACTGATTAGATTTCTAGGCTGCAATACAGCCCTCTTAGAAACCACCTCTATCTTCATCTTCGCTTCATCCAGCTTAGCCTGACAGAATTCTCTCAAAGAAACCCCCTCCTCGTAAAGCTCAACCATTGAATCAAGATTAATTTTTTGGGAAGATAGAGTTTCGACAATCTCTTCAAGCCTTGCAATCGCTTCTTCAAATTGCATTTTAGAGATTTTTTTAGGAGAAGATTTTTTCGTCATAACCACTAACCCTTCTTCACAATTGAATCAAGCAACGGCATACCTTCGCCCATTTTATCCGTTAGGTGGATTGGGTAATCGTTAGTAAAACATGCGTCACAATATTGCGAATTTTCATTGTTACGCTTCGTGTTTGTAATAGCGCGATACAGGCCATCAATCGAGATATATCCCAAAGTGTCAGCTCCAATCATTTTTGTAATCTCTAGGATCGAATTACTTGAGGCAACTAGGTCTTTTTTATCAGGCGTATCAATTCCATAAAAACATGGAGAAATTGTTGGGGGGCTAGCAATCAGCATGTGCACCTCTTTTGCACCTGCTGCGCGAATCATTTGTACGATTTTCTTCGAAGTCGTTCCTCGCACGATACTATCATCAATTAAAATCACTCTCTTTCCTTTAATAACGGAGAGATTGGCATTATGCTTTAGCTTCACACCAAAATTGCGAATACGATCTGTTGGCTCAATAAAAGTACGCCCGACATAGTGATTACGTATAATGCCCAGCTCAAAAGGAATAGCAGATTCAACACTGTAACCAATCGCTGCCGGAACCCCGGAATCCGGAATTGGAACGATTACATCAGCATCGATCCTGATCTCACGCGCTAATTCCGCTCCGATATTTTTACGCATTTCATAAACACTTTTTCCTTCAACAGAGCTATCTGGACGTGAGAAATAAACATATTCAAAAATACAAAATTTTGGTGATTTTGTTGCAAATGGCTTGAACGATTTTACGCCATCTTTGTTGATTGTGACCATTTCACCATGAGAAATATCCCTCTCAAATTTTGCTCCTATTATGTCCAAAGCGCAGGTTTCCGAAGCAACAACGTAGGAGTCGTTAAGTCTTCCAATTGAAAGTGGTCGCACACCATAAGGATCCCGCAAGGCAATAATCCCATCCTGATGCAAAATCACGAGGGAGAACGCGCCTTCAACTTGCGTCGTCGCATCAACAACTTTTTCAATGAGCGTAGCCTTGTGACTTAGAGCGATCAGATGTATAATGACTTCGGTATCCATCGTTGATTGGAAGATCGCGCCCTGTTTGATTAGTTTTTTACGAAGCGTGTTCGCATTGGTTAGATTACCGTTATGCGCCAAAGCAAGAAAGCCGCAAGAAAGTTGCGCATAGATCGGCTGGTAATTACGTGCGGTTTTTTTTCCGGCAGTTGAATAGCGCACATGGCCAATCGCAGAATCTCCTTCCAGTTTTTTTACGACTTCTGGCGAAGTGAAATTGTCAGCTACAAGTCCGTCAGCAAAATGTGCAGAAAAATTCTCTCCATCCATTGTAACAATTCCCGCCGCCTCCTGACCACGATGCTGCAAGGCATGAAGACCTAGCGCCGTATTAACAGCGGCGTCTGAACTTCCAAAGATTCCAAAAATACCGCACTCTTCTTTGAACTTGTCTAAGGGAATCATTGTAGATTGTCGTAGTTAGCTCGAGACATGAGATATTTATAAACGATGAGATTTTCCATAACACGCTGAACATAGTTTCGCGTTTCGGAATAAGTGATAAGCTCAATCCAATCAACAATTCGATCAATGTCTTTTTCTTTACGAGGATCATAAAACTCATTTATCCAACGCTGAGAAGCGTTAGGACCGGCATTGTAAGAAGCAATTGCCAACATTTCCGATCCCTCAAAACGATCGATGAGTTTTTGAATGTAGCGAGAACCAAGGCTCACATTGTATCTGATATCGCTAGCAAGTTTTTTTCTATCATAAGCAACTCCAAGATCTTTGGCAACAAGCTTCGCGGTTCCCGGCATTAATTGCATGAACCCTACCGCTCCGACACTGCTAAGCGCGGTTGGAGTAAAACCACTTTCCTGCTTCACAATCGCATGGATCAATGGAGCATTCGGATCATCTTTCGCTTCATCCACAATTTGAAATTTGTCCTTGATAAAAAACACATTTTTCTTTGACGCAATACGAGAAATTTTTGCATCCAATTGCCTATCCCCCACCTCGTTTACAACCTTCATAATGACAGCAATCTGCCCATCAGTTGGCGCATTTAGCACTAACCATTCAAAAATTTTGCTCGCGTTAGTTTTATCTCCGGTAATAGCCAAAAGATACGCAACCTGTGCCGCCTTTGATTCAGAAATTTTGTACATGTCACGCACCGTAATCTCAGGATCACGAGGCAAAATCACATCATCCTGAGCACCAATCGAATCAAGAATTCGATGCTTATGAATCGCTAATTGTCCGTAAAAAAATATCGGATATTTCGCAGCATTTTTATACCACTCAACTGCCTTTTGTTTATTTCCCATTTTCTCAGAAGCCATTCCAAGCCAATAAGCTGCACGCGAAATAGTGACAGGCTGAGTAACATTCTTGTAAAGATTTTCGAAATGTTGGTATGACAATTGCGCCTCTTGTAAAAAGCGAAGCGCAATCCATCCCGTTGTCCATTCCGCTTCCCAAAAATCTTTTGAATCAACAGGTAAATTATGATTCGAAATCAGATTATATGACGCTCGGTAGTTTTTTTGCTTTAACATTTCACGCCCATAAAGTCTGCGCAAACTCCACCATTTCTCAGGAAATTGTGACTTCCTAGGGAGATCAATCATAGTCTCGATCAGATCATCCACTCTATCTTTCGTACGATACCACAAAACACGACGATATGATAATCCTTCATTAGACCTTAATTTTCTAGGAACGGAGAGAAGAACGCTGTCGATATGTTTCGGAAATGATTGTAACTCAATAACCGCGTTAAAAAGCCTTTTATAATCCTCGTTAACAAATTTCATAATGCGCACCGCATCAGTTATTTTACTGTCCCAAAGCAAGCGATCGATACGGTTTATGTAGTCAATTTCACTTAACTGATTTTGATATTTTGAAAGGAAATTTTGCTCCTCTGTTTCAGAAAAATTATCCTTGACCCAGATGTTGGAAATCTGACTTCGAATATCTTTACGCGTCTTATCCTTTTCATTTTCCACCTCGGTAGAACGTGATAAAAAATCAATTTTTGATTCTACGAGATATAGTTTGGATTCTGTTGTGCCAGCAGGATTTGAAGTGAAGTATTGCTGACTAGATTGATATGAAATATTATTTGCGACCGCTACTCTTTCAACGTTTCGCCTTATGTCATCAATGTCTGGATAGAAAGGATTGTCGTTTGCAAAACGAGAAATATCGCTAAACGAAACTTCTTTGGGATTGATTTTTCCACTAAATTTATTCCACAAAACTATGTCGTATAATGGCTCAGAAAAATCAGGTCTAATCTTAATTGCCTGATTTGGTGATGACGCTTCGTCTTTTTTAACAGAAGATTTCGCTTTACCAGCATATCGAAAAGCTGCGGCGTAATCTTTCGCATCAATCGCTTCACCAATTTTTTTTACATTTTCTATGTCTTGCGCCGTAGGAATTTGCCATAATTTTGAAGTAATTTTATCATCCTTAGCATGCACCGAAACAGCGGTTAAACACAGCAGAACTAAGGCTAGGTAATATCTCATTTTATTACTAATCAATTTATCACCAATCCTTCAAACATCGCCAAACCATCATTCGAGCCAGTATTACCATCAATCGCCCTTTCTGGATGAGGCATCATTCCAAGCACATTTCTCTTCTCATTGAAAATTCCAGCAATACTCGCAAGAGAGCCATTGGGGTTTGATTCGTCGCTTAAACTTCCGTCAATATCAGCATAACGAAAAGCTATCATCCCTTCATTCTCAAGCTTTCTTAAAGTTTCATCATCAGCAAAATAATTTCCATCCATGTGAGCAATTGGAATTTGGATTAGTTGATTTTTTTTATATTTTTTTGTGAAAGAAGAATCGGAATTTTCAACACGAATGGTCATTTCGCGGCAAATAAATTTTGTGTTTTTATTGCGTAGAAGCACTCCGGGAAGTAGTCCAGCCTCAGTTAAGATTTGAAATCCATTACAAATTCCTAACACCTTTACACCTTTTGCAGCAAGTCTTTTGATTTCTTGCATGACCGGCGAAATCGCCGCCATCGCGCCAGAGCGAAGATAGTCGCCATAGGAAAACCCCCCGGGAACAACAATAAGATCAAGATCGTCATCAAGCCTGACCTCCTGGTGCCAAACTTTTTGTATTTTGCTGCCAATTTTTTGTAGCGCGTCAGTTGCATCACGATCACAATTTGAACCGGGAAAGGTGATTACAGCAGACTTCATGAAATCACCTCGTAAGTATAATTCTCGATGATCTTATTGACTAGAAGCCTATCACAAATTTCATCAACGATTTTTTTAATTTTTGTTGGATCAGATTCGGCAATATCAAGCTCTACAACCTTACCCTGTCTAACTTGCGAAATTTGTGGAAAATCTAGATTTTTTACCAAGGAAGTTTCAATCGCTTTACCCTGGGTATCTAGAACACCTTTTTTTAAGGTGATGATGATGCGGATTTTCATGCTTGATGACCCGTAAGTTTTTGATAAAAAATGCTAGTGACAGGTTCAGCAGTTGGCTTTGCAATTATTGTGGGAGGCGATTCGTCCACGCCGATTGGTTTTGGAAACTTCATTAGTGGTGGTAATGTGACTTGTTCAGTCGACACTTCATCATTAGACATTTTTATAAATTAGTAATTTAAATCAATCCCAAGTCTTGTAGCCACGTCTTTATAAGCATCAACTAATCCACCTAAATTTCTTCGGAAGCGATCCTTATCTAGTTTTTCGGAAGTTTTTTCATCCCACAACCTGCATCCATCAGGACTAATTTCATCTGCTAAAATAATTTTCCCATCAACATCAAAGCCAAATTCAATTTTAAAATCGACAAGAGTAATGCTGATTCTGTGAAAAATTTCGGTAAGGATTTTATTGATTGCAAGTGCGCAGTTTCTGATCTCGCCCAGTTGGTTTTTTGTTACAACTTGAAGCACATTTATTGCGTGATCATCATTGATTAGAGGATCGCCAAGCTCATCATCTTTCAAACAAATTTCAAAAACCGACCCTAATAAATTCACCCCCTCTTTGATTCCTAAGCGTTTAGCCATTGAACCAGCCGCGACATTTCGCATGATTACTTCGAGCGGAATTATTTTTACTTTTTTTACCAACTGCTCACGCTCATTAAGTCTTTTTACGAAATGGGTTGCAATGCCTGACTTCTCTAGTTCGAGCATGATATGCTCAGAGATAATATTGTTCAGAATTCCTTTACTCTCTATCACATCCTTCTTCTCACCATTGAAAGCAGTCGCATCATCCTTAAACAATTGGATAAGAAGATTTTTATCCGAAGTTGTATAAAGCTGCTTCGCCTTACCTTCGTAAATTTTTTCGAGTTTTTGCATTTTTTAAGTCGCGTTTATTTTTACCGAGAAATCAATTCTTTGCACAACTTCATCCTTTCCTAAAATTTCAACTACATCAAAAATTCCACCAGCAGAAGCTGATGAAAAGGTAAGAGCAATTCTAAGAACTTGACCAAAATCTTTAATCTTCAAATTGCTCAAAGAGGCATATTCATTCAGTGAAGCTTTTATGGAGTCATGATTCCATTCATCCATATCAGTAAAAATTTTCTTGAGATCAAGTAATATGGATTTTTTTTCAATGAGAATTTTTGACACTTCTTTATCCTCAGGAATTCTTCTGCATCCATCAAGGTAAACGCGTGCTGACTCGGCCAGTTCATCGATCGTACCACTTCTTTCTTTTAGAAATTTTATTGCCTTCAAAATTCTTATACTCTCATCAGTGGAAGATTTTTTTTCAAAAAAACTCTCCACTAATTCAAACAATTCTTCTTCGCTTCTTTCTTTGATATAATGCTTATTAGTGTGATTGAGCTTAGCGAAATCAAAGCGTGAGGGAGATTTTCCAACTCTTTCCAAGCCAAACCATTCAATAGCCTGTGAATCAGAAATTATTTCATCATTACCGTGCGACCATCCGAGGCGTAGGAGATAGTTTCTGATAGCTTCAGGCAAATAACCCATCTGCTGATATTCAATCACCGAAGTTGCGCCATGACGCTTCGACATCTTAGCTCCATCACTTCCGTGAATCAGTGGAATATGAGCAAATGCCGGAACTTTCCAACCCATTGCCTCATAAATTATTTTTTGTCGAAAAGCATTCGTTAGGTGATCATCACCACGAATTACGTGAGTAATTTTCATATCATAATCATCGACTACAACAGCTAACATGTAAGTTGGAGTGCCGTCAGAGCGAAGCATTACAAGATCGTCTAATTCAGAATTTTTTACGCGGATCTCTCCCTGAACCAAATCATTAATTACAGTTTCTCCTTCAAGTGGAGCCTTAATTCTAATCACCGGTTTACTGCTTGAAGATTGTGATTGAGATTTACTCCTCCACTCGCTCTTAAAACGAAAAACCTCTCCTTTTTTTTCAGCATTTTTTCGCATCTCATCTAGCTCTTCAGCAGAAGTATAACACAAATAGGCCTGATTTTTTTCTAGTAATTCTTCAGCAATTTGCTTATGACGCGATAGATTCTTTGACTGCAAAATGAAATCTTCATCATGCTTTAAACCAAGCCAGTCAAGACCTTGTAGAATTGCATCAATGGCTTCTTTGGTTGATCTTTTTTCATCGGTATCTTCGATGCGTAACAAAAACTTTCCGCCATTATGTTTGGCAAAAAGATAATTAAATAATGCAGTACGAGCTCCACCAATGTGAAGGTAGCCAGTGGGAGATGGGGCAAAACGTGTAATGACGGACATTTTAGACGCTGTTAGCTAATTAATTTTATTTCAGATTTTAGGGAACCTCTAAAAATTAGATTTTTTTTTAGAAATTTTTAGGCAACAAATTTTCGAGCAGGTAAGCGTACTTAGAGGCGCCTTAGCTAACAGCGTCTACGGATCTACAGTGACAAGAATTTGTTTCTTACTTTTTCTAGGGATGGCAATCAAGACCCCAACAAATATAACTAACGAGCCAATAATTACCCAAATATCTATAACCTCTCCAAAAACAAAATAAGAGATTATTGCTGTAAAAAGCAAACGCGTGAAATCAAAGGGCTGAACCTTCGAAAGATCGGTTTTTGCGTAAGCATTAGATACGAATATATGCAATAAATTCGAGACGATACCAAGCAAAATAAACCAGCAAAGACTCTTAACATTTACCGGCTCAAGGTATGGAAAAGCAAACGGCATAGAAACAAATAACATGATAAAAGACATATAGGCAACAATGGTTTGTGGCCTCTCAGTTCTAGTCATCAGCTTAATTAGAATATTTGAATTCACCCATAGTACCATCGAAATAAAGCAGTAAAAATATGCCGGATTAAATTCACGAAAGCCTGGGCGCAAAATAATTACGATCCCGATAAAACCAATGAAAGAAGCGATCCAAATGTGCGAATGAACTTTTTCTTTAAGAAAAATTACCGCAACAATTATGGTGATGATTGGGATGATGAAGCTGATTGAAACCGCTTCTGACATGGGAATGATGGTGATGACATGAAACCACACCACTGTTGAAACAAGTCCGCCAATGCTGCGGTAAAGATGCAAATTCAATTTTTTCGTATGTAAAACTTTTTTGTGATCCTTTAAAATTCCAGGAAGGAAGAAAAGTAATCCAAAAAAATTTCTCATCATCACAATAAAAAATATGTGAAAATCATCAGATAAATATTTAACGATCGCGATTAAAACTGATGCAAAAAAACAGGCTATTATTCCAAACAAGATCCCTTGAGAATCGTCAGAAAGTTTTAAAAAAAACTTCATTTTAAGCCTTGGTAAAAACGCTCCGCATGCGGGTTGGATGTGATATTATTGAAATTGATCGATCGAATAAAGACACCACTTAGTGTTCTAGCGCGCGATATCGCAACATACGCCTGACCATGCGTAAAAATATCCTCCAAATCACAAGAAATTTTATCGAGGGTTAATCCTTGTGATTTATGTATCGTCATTGCCCAAGCAAGAATCAGTGGAACTTGCACTACCCTAGCCTCAACCACCAAAACTCGCTTCTCCTCATCATATTTTTCAATCAACCATTCTTCTGGGCTAATAGTTAAAATTTTTCCGTTCACAAACTCAACAATCGGGTAGAATTTTTTTGGTGAAAAATCACGAACAACACCTAGTGAGCCATTGATAATTCCATCTTTCTGATAAGAATTTTTTAACATCATAACCTGCGCTCCGATCTTGGTTCTCAACATTGTGGGGGCTAGGCAATTCTTTTTTAGAAACTCAATTTTTGTTTGATCCCCAAAATATTCCGCTTCATGGAGCATTTCTTTATGTGGAATTTTTCTCAACTCCAGCTCATTAATTTTTTCTACTTTAAAGTTGTGAGTAGTAAGAATTGCAGGCCTAACTACACCATCATCTTCGGCATTAACCCTTGATTGCAAAATTTTAACATCACTCTCATCAAGCCTACCAATACGCAGATTGCCGAGGATTTTAATAAAATTTTGATCTAGCTGCCGGAAGTTTCTTTCGAGAAAGAATGCCTGTAAATCAAGCTCCTTCCAACCATCCGCGGTAAAGCAAAAATTGAAATCACCATTTTTATTAATGGGAGGAAGTTGCAGAAAATCACCAAATAATAAAATCTGCAAACCACCCATCGGCTTATTATTCTCTCTGACTTGACGAAGAACCTGATCCAGCAAATCAAGTAATTCAGCAGAAATCATAGATATTTCATCAATCGCCAATGCCTTCGCCTGCTTGATTCTACGCCTAACACGACTCATCTTTGAACTAAAAAGATTTTCGACAATTTGCCCAATAGGCATATTGGCTAACCCAATACCCGCCCAAGAGTGAATTGTTGAACCACCGATATTAACCGCGGCAATTCCAGTACTCGCAGTAATTGCGAGACCAAGATGAGAATAGTTTCTTTTGAGATAGTTAAGAAGATAAGATTTTCCGCTACCAGCACTGCCGGTTACAAAAAGATTTTTACCAGATTCAAAGGCTTCTATTACTAACTGTTGCTGATCTGAGAGTAGAGAAAATTCGAGAGGATTTTGAGATAAGGAGGGATCGTTTGAAATCATAACTTTGTCATAAACCATCCCGACTCACTCGGGATGGTTTACATATTTTTTTGAGAAAATTAACTATTTTTTCTCACTTCTGACTTTTGCAATTTTTTCTTCAAACGAAGAAAGGTCAACTGCACCAGGGACAAGCTCTTCACCGATTATAAAACCAGGAGTACCATTCACTCCGATCGTGCCACCAAGAGATAAATTAGCTTCAAGAATCTGCTTAATTTGCTCCTCTTTATTCTTAAGAGTTGATTCAAGTTTTGAAACATTAACTCCTACGGATTTAGCAATCCTAATTGCTTCTTTTTTACTTTTCGCAGAAGACTTCATTAGGGCATCATGAAATTTCTTGTAATGAGATGAATCAGTCAAATTTACCGCTATAGAAACAGTTGATAACTCAGTGGAAGCACTTCCCAAAATAGGAAGTTCTTTGTAAATTATTCTAATTTTTTGATCAGATTGTAGAAGCTTTTCAACAGTAGTTTGTGCTTTCTTACAATAACCACAAGCATAGTCAAAAAACTCAACTATTGTCACATCATAATCTGAAGATTTCGAATATGATGGGGAGTTTTCGTCCTCAAATAGTTCTTTCAATTTAGAAGAAATATTTTTCTGAGCATTTTGCGTTTGTTCTTCCATCGCCTTCTTCTGCATGCCATTTACAGAATCAATGATCGCCATAGGGTTTGCTGCGATCCATTTCGCAACGACCTGCTCCACATCCTCAACATTATCAACCGATTTGTCCTTGTCCAAACCACTTGGATTCACCTTCGCTTCCACAACTTTATCTTCTGAAGCCTTGTCCGCATCTTCCGATTTTTTACCACCAAAGAAAGTGTACAGCCCGCCAATTACTAAAATTAGAACGGTAGTTATTAGGATTATTTTGAACAAAGAAGTCTTATTTTCAGAGCCGCTTACGAATGACATAAAGTTGGTTGCGATTGAAGTTTTTGAAAGGAAAAAAGGAGAAACTGAAGCATGAAATTTAAATATTCGTTTTGAAATGCAACCCGATTTTTCCATTGAACAGCAATATCAGAATCATCTTATAATCGGAATTGATGAAGCTGGTCGTGGACCTCTTGCTGGGCCAGTTGTTGCGGCATGCGCCATTCTTAACTCCGATGGTTATTCCAGTAGAATCTTAAAAAAAATTAACGACTCAAAGAAGCTTTCTAAAAAGCTGCGCGGAGAAATTTTTTTAGAACTGATAGCAACAATACAATTTGGAATTGGAGTAGTTGATGAGAAGATTATTGATAAAATAAATATTCTTGAAGCAAGCAAATTGGCTATGCTTCACGCGTATCTCAACCTACAAAAAAAATATGATATTTTTCCGGAAATAATCCTGGTTGATGGCAATTTTTTTCCCTTCGAAAAACGTGATAAAATTCAAAAAATCATTCCGGTAATTAAGGGTGATCAAAAAAGTATGTCTATAGCTGCTGCGTCAATAATAGCCAAAGAAACTCGTGATGAAATTATGAAAAAATATCATCAAGAATTTCCAGAATTTGATTTTAAGAAACATGCTGGATATCCAACAAAATCGCACTTAGAGGCAATTAAACAATATGGAATTTGCAAGATTCATCGAAAAACTTTCGCACCAATTAAGCACATGATAAATATATCAAAATCTGATCCAAGATGACAAAAATAATTCAAGAAAGCGATCCCGACTCTTTAGATCTCGCCTGCACCTCACTACGTGAAGGAAAAATAATTTCATTTTTTTGCGATACTGTTTACGGGCTAGCCGTTGACGCTTCTAACTCCGATGCCGTAGAAAGCTTATATCAAATAAAATCACGCAATAAAAGAAAGCCGATTGTAATTTTTTTAAAAGATTTAGCTGAAGCAAAAAAGATTTTTTACTTCGACGAAATAGCAGAAAAAATTGCAGAACAATTCTTACCTGGAAATTTAACGATAATACTAAAAACCCACACCAAGTCTTCAGCTTCACTATCTCCAAATCTCAATTACCTCAGAGATCAATTCTTGGGATTTCGCATCCCAAAAAGTCCTTTTATCAATCAACTACTTAAGAAATTTAACGGAATATTGGCGGTAACCAGCGCTAATCCTTCATCTCAAAAAGCCGCAACAAATGCTAATGATGTAGAAAAATATTTTTCTAATTCAAACTTAAAAATTCTGATTGATAGCGGAGCCGCCAAAGGAACTACCGAAGGAAATACGGCTTCAACAATCATTAGAATCCACGACAAAAAAATATCAATTTTGCGCCACGGGGCAATTGCATCATCAGAAATAATGAACTATGAAAAACATCGAACTATTACGTAATCCATTCCTAAAAATTGCTGGACTAGGGCTAATTTTATATTTTGGGTTATTCCATAACAAAGAATCTCCAGAGTCGCTTGGCAACAGACTATCCAAAGAAAATGTTAAAAAGAATTTTGATCAAATTCAGGAAAAAGCTAAGTTCATTAGCAGCAATTTGAAAATGGCGCAGAAGGTATCGAAAGGTACTGATGTTGAATCCAATAGCTTACCTCAAGATGTTGAATCCAATAGCTTACCTCAAGAATCTCCTGGTAAAATTGTAAATAACAGTAACCCAAGTGGAGAGGTGCTGTGCGGGGATTTAGTTCTGATTTCTTATGACCTTTATCAAGGTAATAAAAATTTGGTTTCGATTGCAGAAGAAAACATTACAATCGGAAATGGATCAGCCTCTCTGATGGAAAAAAATATTATTGGAATGCGTGTCGGAGATAGTAAAATCATCCCTCTTGTCAAAGGAAACGGACCCAAAAAAATCGTACAATCTCTGGAATATCATATAAAAATTCTATCAATATCGGGTAGAGATGAAAAAACTTACAACGCTTCCTGCCTTTCAAAAAAGCCTATGAAAAAATAGTACATGCAAAAAAATATTATCGAAAATCTTAGCAAAAATATTGCAAAACTTCCGGGAATGGGACCAAGAATAGCCAAGAGAATCGTACTTCACTTGTCCAATAATAAAGAAAAAATTCTTTCTCCGCTAATTGAAAATCTTTCGATTCTGAGAGAAAAAATCCATAATTGCGATATTTGCGGAAACCTAGATGAGGGCAATATTTGCGGTATTTGTCTCGATCAAAATCGTAATGAAAATCAGATTTGTATCGTAGAAGAAGTAGCTGACTTGTGGGCAATTGAACGCGCTCAGGACTACCGTGGAAAATATCACGTTCTGGGCTGCAATCTATCAGCAATCTCTGGCAATACTATCGAAGATCTAAACCTTGCTTCACTACTTACGCGACTAAAGCGAAAAGGGGCATTGTCTAACAAAGATAGATCGGATCCATCTTCGGACTCCAATCTATCTTTAGGAATCTCTGAAAAACCATCTTTTTCGGAGGTGCCTTTACTAGGCAATGAGGAAAAAAATGATGGTAAAAAAATAGAAGTTATAATCGCAACCAGCGCTACAATTGACGGTCAAACTACAGCGCATTTTTTAGCAGAAACTTTACAAGAATTTAACGTAAAACTAACTCGCTTAGCCTACGGTATTCCGGTTGGAAGTGAATTAGATTATCTCGATGAAGGAACTATTTCGATCGCTTTTAAAGCTAGGTCGGAGTTTGTGTAAAATGCATTTAGGCGCACTTCCAGGATGGCATATACCAAACACGATTGAAGATACCGAGCTCTGTTGGTATATGGGGACCCGTAAGCCAAGAATTCTTGCCAAAAATTCTTGGGGGCGCGCGACTCGTGTCGCGTAAAAATACAAAATATACCATCAACTTCTTGAAGCTGGTTGGGTATATTAAGCAATAAAAAAGACTTGGGAATTGGGTATTATACCATTGCCCACTCCTAATTACCTTTTTAAGCGAAAGATTTTTGAGGATAAAATTTAAAAGAAAAACCGCGTGTATCCGGATATACACAAGGTTCTTCTTTTAAATTTTAGACCAAAAAGATGAAGCTTAAAAAGGTAATTAGGAGTGGGAAATGG
>CAMDJN010000024.1 GCA_945900795.1 Rickettsia typhi
GCTAAAAACTTGCTGATTTATGAAAGTCAGAAGTGCCATTAGGGCTAGTAAACAGTAGCTTTAGCTACTTTTAATAACAAGGAAAATAATCAAAAAAACTAAAGAAATTTATGAAGAAATTGTTTGGGGATTTGCAACAGCCCCTTAAGTCCTAAATCTGTGACTAAAAGAGATTCAGGACAGGTCTAGCATTTTCAAACTCATTTTTATTTCAAGTGTACTTAATAAAATAACAAAAAAATTTATGACAAAAAAAAGTGGAGACGGAAGTGATTTTTATGCAAAAATCAGAAGTGAAAACGAAGGTATGGCTCTAGAGGTGGGTTCTAAATCCGTCACAATAAATCGTTTTTCAAGCTCAGCTTTTTTAACCTTAAACTACTTATCAAATGACAATCTCAATGTACCAATCATCTATTCCCGTCTTCATTCGTAACCTAGAAAATCTTTCGACGATTTTAAAAAAGGCGGAGACGCATGCCGAGGCAAAAAAAATTGATCAGTCGGTTTTGCTTAATGCCAGATTATTTCCTGACATGTTTCCTTTGGTTCGTCAGGTTCAAATTGTGAGCGATGCGGTTAAGGCTGGAGCGGCAAGATTAGCGGAAGTAGAAGTTCCTACCTATTCTGACACTGAGGCTAGCTTTGCTGAATTACAGGAAAGAATTTCTAAAACTGTAAAATTTTTACAAAGTCTGAAGGCGGATCAAGTTGATGGGAAAGAGGAATTGAAAATCAGTTACGTTCAGCGCAACAAGGAATCTAACTTCATTGGTCAGCCTTATCTTTTGAATTATGTGTTGCCGAATCTTTATTTTCATATCTCCATCGCCTATGCGATTTTAAGGCATAGTGGTGTTGAGATTGGGAAGAGAGATTATTTAGGAAGCTAACCAAGATTCGTTCTAAGAAACCTAGGGAGCCTCTGAAAAATCCAGACTTTTCAGAGGCTCCTTAGAACGCAGATTGTTCCAACAATTACAATATCATCAAAATCGGATGCTCGATGTAGTGGCGTAGTGCTTTTAGAAATTCTGCACCAACCGTGCCATCAACTGAGCGATGGTCAGAGGAGAGGGTCACATTCATCATGTGAGCGATCTTTATTTGGCCATGTTCAACCACAGGTTTTTCAACAGCCCTAGCAACCGCTAAAATACAACTTTGCGGAGGGTTCACAATTGCGGCAAAATTATCTATTCCAAACATTCCAAGATTGGAAATGCTAAATGATCCACCTTGAAATTCTTCCGGCTGCAACTTCCCTTCCCTAGCTTTCTTGGCTAATTGTTTCGCTTCACCAGAAATAACCTGAATAGTTTTTTGATCAGCATTTTTGATGATTGGCGTAATCAGTCCACCATCAATTGCCACGGCCATTGAAATATCAATATTGTTGTAAATCAAAACAGCCTCATCAGTCCACGCAGAATTTGCTTCCGGAACTTTCTTCAAAGCCATCGCAACTGCCTTAATCATCAAATCATTCACAGAAATTTTGTAAGCAGGATTGCCATTAGCATCAATTCCAGCAACTTCATTTAGTGCAACGCGAAGCTTCAGAAGCTCGTCAATCTTAAGTTCGCAGGAAAGATAAAAATGAGGAACATTTTGTTTTGATTCGAGAAGTCTACGAGCGATGACTTTGCGAATGTTGTTATTTTTAACAGCGTGGAATTCCTCAGCATGACGGCGAACTGTGTCAGATCTAGATCCTCCGGCATTCACAAAAGATAAAACATCATCTTTTATTATTCTTCCATGCGGACCATTTCCACTAACTTGCGTGAGAGAAACATTGTTTTCTTTGGCAATTCTTTTTGCGAGCGGACTAGCTTTAATAACAACTTGGGACGACGAGCTGCTTATGTTAGATTGAATTTGTGGAGTAGAAATTGCAGGTTTTGCCTCGGGTTTCTTTTGTTCTGAAATCGTTGAAGTGGAGGATTTGCATGAATATCCATCTAGTACTTTTTTGTCTTCTCCTTTTTCTAGAATTAGAGCGATACAACTGTTGACCGGCACATTTTCCGTTCCTTCGGAAATTAAAATTTTTCCCAGAATTCCCTCATCAACCGCCTCAACCTCCATCGTTGCTTTGTCGGTTTCAATCTCTGCAATTACTTCCCCGGCCTTAATTTGATCACCTTCCTTTTTCACCCATTTAGCAAGATTGCCCTCTTTCATTGTTGGCGAAAGTGCTGGCATTAAGATTTCGATTGGCATGACTACTGAATTAAAATTTGGGAACCTCTGAAAATCCAGGTTCTTCAGAGATTCCTTAGGAATTAAGAGATTCTAAGAATTACGAATTGTGGGAAGTTTTAAG
Source organism: Rickettsia typhi (assembly GCA_945900795.1). Lineage (GTDB taxonomy): Bacteria > Pseudomonadota > Alphaproteobacteria > Rickettsiales > UBA1997 > UBA2645. The sequence goes on from CAMDJN010000024.1 coordinate 2,330, forward strand.
TCAAGCGGAAGGAGTCTTAAGGGCATTGGCTCTAAGAGTCCATCCCAAGCAATATTTTACTTTCTAGTATCAAAAGCATCACGTACCGCTTCACCAATAAAAACCAATGTTGTCAGAATTACGGTAATCACAACGAATCCAGTAATGCCAAGCCAATAGGCGGTTAAGTTATTCTTCCCCTGTGCAAGTAATTCGCCAAGAGAGGGAGAAGAGGCTGGCATCCCAAGACCAAGAAAGTCTAGGGAGGTCAAGGTTGTGATTGACCCAGCAAGCAAGAACGGAAGATTAGCGATGATGATGGGAGAGGCGTTTGGAAGAATATGGCGGAAAATGATTCGAAAATTGGAAGCACCTAAAGCTTTGCTTGCACGAACAAAATCAAAATTCCGCAAGCGCAGAAATTCGGCACGAACGTAGCCAACTAAAGACATCCAGCTGAATAGTAGCATCAAACCAAGTAACACAAAAAAATTTGGCTCAATTATTGAGGCTAGAATTATCAATAAAAACAAAACCGGCATACTTGACCAAATTTCCATAAAGCGTTGAAGAACGAGGTCACAAAGCCCTCCAAAATATCCCTGAATTGCTCCCAAAAAAATTCCTAAAATCGCGCTGAAGAAAGTTAGAATCAGGCCAAAAACTAAAGATAGGCGCACACCGTAAATCGTTCTTGCAAGAACGTCGCGCCCATTATCATCAGTGCCAAAAAGGTTTGCCAGAGTAGGTTTGGAAGGTGCGGGACTTTTGACTGAATAGTTGATCGTGTCGTAAGAAAAAGGGATCGGAGGAAAAAATATTAAACCTTCTACTAAATCTTTTGGCTCCGCTCCTGTTGGCAAATTTTCTGCCGGCAGATTTCCAGAATGGCCATTTTTTTTAACAAGCTTTACGACTTCTGGATCTCGGAAATCTGCTGTAGTCTCGAATTCTCCACCAAGAAATTTTTCAGAAATTGAAGAAAAAATCGGAAAATAAAAATCACCCTTAAACCTTACCAACAAAGGCTTGTCATTGGCAATAAATTCCGCAAAAAGCGTGAGCAAGAAAAGAGAAGAAAGAAGCAGAAAAGAGAAATATCCACGACGGTTATTTTTGAATTTAGAGAAAAAACTTTGTCGCGGATTCATTTCAATAAACCTCCAACATTCTTATTGGGGGGCTGTAAATCCCATCTTTTTGGCACTTTCTTCGACCAGCCATTTTTGCTGCCTTGAGTTGCGATATCTCTATTAATGGAGGGTGGCTTAAGTTTAGCAGGTGTTTTACAAATTGACCCTGGACCATCTTGAGTTTGGTGGTCTTGAGTTGAGTTACTGAGATCATGGCATCTTGTAGTGCGTCTCATTTTATTATTTTTTAATAAATGACTTAGAAGGACGGTTAAAAAAGTAACCCCTTGATGTAATGTAGAGCCTCAACGCCAAGCATTACAGTGGCTACTGAGATGGCGATTCCTGCTATTCCTATAAATATTCCAATAAGGATAACAAGGCCATCTTTGCCAATTAATCCGAAGGAAATTGTCAGGACACCAAGTCCGGGAATGAAATTAGAAAGCGGGATCGGAAGTAGAATAAAAGAAGAGAAAAGCAGGATAAAAAAACCTATAACCCTTTCGGCAAAGCTTGATGTCATGAATAAAAAACGTGATCTCAAAAATCTCTCAACCTTTCTGATATATGGCGAGGAGCGCTGGGCTAGCATGGCAAGAACAGATCTTTTGACAGATAAATTCTCAAATTTTTTTGGTAATTTTGGGGAGGAATATCCCGCTACCATTTGCGATGCGAATAGTACTAGCGGTATGGCAATGATGCTTGGAAATGGCGGGGGTAGAGGTATGATGATGCCAAAGGCAAAGATCATTATGACTAGACCGAATCCGATTGAGTCCATAGCATCAACTAAATCACGAACGAGTACGCGATCAGCCTGTGATTTTTTAATCACATCTTCGATCAACTGAGTCGCAACAATTTTACTCTGGTCTGATTTCGGACTTAATTTCGGATTTTCTTTCAAGATTTCGAATCGTTTTTTTGCCCGATTTCTTTTTGCTCAGCTTCTTTTTGCCTGGCTTCCTGCGATGAATTAACATCCACTTTTGGTGAGGAATTAGTATCTTCCTCAGCCTTCAAACCACGCTTTAAACTCTTTACTCCCTTACCGATATCATTCATCACCTGTGGTAACTTTCCTGCGCCAAAAAGCACAAAAACAATCACCAAAATTAATAACAATTCTCCAACTCCAATTGACATAGTCGCTCCTACTTTAAATTAATTTTTTCTGCTAAATCTCCCCACTCTCTGGCGCTTAAACCACTTTCTTCTTGCGAAATTTTTTGGCCATTAACCAATTTTTTAATCACCTCTATTGCCGGACCGGAAAAACTTTTTCCGTTAAGATAATATTTTTCAAAAGCCTCAAATGAATGTGGTACCCATTTCTTTACCAAATCAAGCATCACTTCGGCATAGGCACGAATTTCATATTGTGCATGTGAATCAACGCGCAAATGCAAGAAGTGAAAAAGATTGTGCAGATCGATCTTCCAATACCATTGGGTGTAACAATTCAAAGAAATGTTCATGCGCGCTAATTCACGTGCTAGCCCATCTTTTGTTTCATCAATTATATTTCCGTTTCCATCTTGATTGATCATTTGCAAATAGTGCTGGTAAGACTTTGTTGAATCTTCTTTTAGAACTTCAAGTACAAATTTTTGTTCAGATTGATTCAGGATTTTATTCTCATCACGACCTTGGTGATTAACTTTGGATTGCGCAGCGAGATGCTCTGGACGTGGGATATAGAACTCATCTTCCATGATTGAGTAACGAGCAGAATATTCATTCACTGAAGCGGTACGATGCCTGATCCATTGCCTTGCGATAAAAATTGGCAACTTGATGTGAAATTTTATTTCACACATTTCAAAAGGAGTTGTGTGACGATGCGAGAGTAAATAGTTTATCAAAGCCTTGTCAGAATTGACTTTCTTTGTACCGTAACCGTAGGAAACACGGGCAGCTTGCACGACTGAAGAATCATTTCCCATGTAATCCATGACACGTACAAAACCGTGATCGAGAACTTCAAACGGTTTATACAAGGCCTCTTCGAGTTCTGGCGCAACTGGCCTTAATGTTTGATTTGACTGGGCACGCAAAGATTCTATTTCTTCCAGATGCTCTTTTTTGATGACCATTTTTGTAATGTTAGGTAAAAAAACCTTTGAAAATCAGAATTTCTCGAGGGATTTCTCGAGGGATTTTCAGAGGTTCCTAAGGTTGAGATTTGGTTTACTTGGTACCATTGTCACTACTTTTTGAACAGAAGAATTTAAATGCCAATCACATCAATAAAAAAACAATTAGAAAACATTCCTCAGACTAGTGGCGTCTATCAGTTTCTTGATACTAAAGATCAAATTCTTTATGTTGGAAAAGCGAAGAATTTGCGTAAAAGAGTTACGAGTTACACGAAAGAAAATCATTCCTCTGCGAGAATTTCCTACATGATTTCTTTAGCGCAGAAAGTTGATTTTATTCAAACTGGGAGCGAGGTTGAAGCTCTTTTGCTCGAACATAATCTGATCAAAAAACTCTCACCAAAATTCAACATTCTACTTCGTGATGATAAAACTTTTCCACAAATTCTAATTACAGATCACGAATTTCCTCAGATTGCAAAATACCGCCCAAACCTACGCTCTCAAGATGAAAAAAAATCTACCGAATCAAAAAATTTGTTTGGCCCATTTGCTTCAGCTCGTGACGTAAACTGCACAATCGATATTTTGCGAAAAATTTTTCTGTTACGTGATTGTTCTGATTCTGAATTTAAATCTCGCAAGAAGCCATGCTTGGAATATCAAATTAAAAGATGCCTTGCGCCCTGTGTTGGATTGGTTTCAAAAGAAGATTACCAATCTTCGGTAAAGGATGCGATTGGTTTTTTAGAAGGAAAATCTGTTGAGGTGCAAAAAAAATTATCAGAGAAAATGTTTGACCTAAGTAAGGGTCAGGAATATGAAAAAGCTGCTTTTGTACGAGATCAGATCAACTCTCTAGATTCCATTCAAGCCAAACAAAATATTAATATCAGTGAACTAAATAATTCTGACATTATTACGATTGTAGCAAATGATAACAAGGCTTGCGTCTATATTTCATTTTTCCGTGCCGGACAAAATTTCGGATCAAAACCATATTTTTATGACATCGAAAATACACAGAATTTAGAAAAAAATTCGTCAAACCTTTTGGCAAATTTCTTGGGTCAGTTTTATTTAGACCAGACTCCTCCAGAACTTATTTTGACCAATATAAATCCTGGTGAAAAAGGATTAATGGAAGCTCTTTTAACAAAAATTTCTAATAAAAAAGTTACGATCAGAATTCCGCAGAAAGGCAGTAAGCTCAATATTATCAAGGATCAATCACGTATCGCTCTCCAAAATCTTGAGAGAAAAACTTTGCAAGACTTCAGAGATAAAGATATTCTACTTGATCTGAAAAAGATTTTTGACCTATCAAAAATACCACAAAAAATTGAGATTTATGACAATAGTCATACTTCGGGAACGAATGCGGTTGGAGTTCTGGTTACTGCTGGAGTGGATGGTTTTGTTAAAAGCGGATACCGTAAATTTAACATTCGCAATGATATTTCTGCTGATGGTAAAAATGCCAATGGTAAAAATGATGATACCGCGATGCTTAGAGAAGTGTTAACGCGAAGATTTTCCAAGTTAGAAACAAAAAATTGGCCGGATCTAATTTTAATTGACGGTGGAAAATTGCAGCTTAATACCACAAAGAGCGTTTTTGATTACCTCGGTGTTAAGATAGAATTTATCTGTATGTCGAAGGGTGAAAATAGAAATGCTGGAGAAGAAAAATTTCATAAAATCGGCGAAAACGGTTTGGCAGAAATCGTTGCTTCTGATTTACCAAAACATCATCCCGTCATGCATTACTTGCAAAGACTTCGCGATGAAGCACATCGCTTCGCCATCATGACGCATCGCAAGAGGCGTCAGAACAACATGTTTCCAAAATAATTATGATAAACCAAGTAGAGACAGTAGAAGCAAAGGGAATACGCGTTGCAAAAGTTATTGCGCAATCCGGACATTGCTCAAGGCGAGAAGCTGAGGAGTTGATTAATGAAGGCAGGGTCAAGGTGAATGGACAAGTTATCACCACTCCAGCAACCTTCATAACAGACCATTCAATCAAGGTTGATGATAAATTGATCAATGAAAAACAACCTGTTCGTTTATGGATATTTCATAAGCCTGAGGGAATTTTAACCACTACAAAAGATCCGCAGAATCGTAAAACAATTTTTGATTTATTGCCTAAAAATTTGCCGAGAGTTATTACAATTGGACGTCTTGATTTTAACACTGAAGGATTGCTTTTACTCACGACCAGCGGCGAGTTGGCGCGCTATGCCGAGTTGCCAAAAAACAAATGGGTGCGCAAATATCGTGCCAGAGTTTTTGGTAGGATTGATCACGACAGATTAAAAAGACTTGAGAGAGGAATTACGGTTGATGGGGTGAAATATGGTGCAATCAAGATCGAAATTGATATTGAGAAAGAGTCGAATTCTTGGTTAAAAATTTCGTTGGAAGAAGGAAAAAATCGTGAGATTAGAAAAGTAATGGAGTTCGTGGGATTACAAGTGAATCGTTTAATTCGAGTTTCATTTGGCCCTTTTAATCTTGGAGATATCAGGGTTGGAGATGTGCAGGAAGTTAGAAAGTCGGTGATTAAGAATTCATTTCCGATGCAATTCGCAGATTCCTTTTAGTGTTAGTTACGTGGTGATATGCCATTTCTTCTCATTCTATTAATCGCCACTTCTACAGCTGTTGGAACGGTTTCAGCCACCTCTTCCAGTGGCAATTCATCTACCACATCGTCCCCCTCTTCGTCATCCATCACGACTGCAACTCCACCAACCGCTTCCGCAACAGCTCCAGTTACGCCAACTATTCCAGATCCAGTTGTGCCAACTGTCCCAGATCTAGTTGCTCCATATCGTACTACAGAATACCAGGCTCAATATGGTTTAGAGAAAATCCACGCCGCAGAAGCTTATGCACTGCTTAATCAAGATGGAAAAGCCGTTGCCGGCGATTCTGTAATTGTTGGTATTGTTGATGATTCGGTAAGTTTAACACACCAAGAGATTGATACGAATAACGACGTAGCCGGACTGAGTGTTGAGAATATTATTGGTGATTATGGAACTACAGCAGCAGCAGTTGCAGCCGGTGTTAAGGGAAATGGCGGAATGCATGGTGTTGCGTATAATGCAAAAATAGTTTCCTCTGAAGCTTTCTCAAATGATGATACCGGGATCTCTCTTGTAGCTAATGCTGGCGCAAAGATTATTAATATTGGTTGGGGATTCGGAGAGCCTGGGATTCAGCTTGATATCGGTAGTGATGATTATGAATTTTTTTATTCAGCTATTAGTTCAGAACTTGATGTAGCAAAAAATAAAGATGCAGTAATCACAGCCGCTACCGGTAGTGACGGGTATCTAGACAATGTTAGTGCGCCAGCTTTATTTAGCCAAGATGCTAGATTAGATGGAATTATGATTGCTGTTGGCGCCGTTGACTCTAGCAACGAAATCTATTCTTTAAGTAATAGATGTAAGCAAGCGAAAGACTTTTGTTTAGTTGCTCCTGGAGTCGACATTTATTCGGCAACTCCAACATCAGATTCTTCTTACGCAACAATGTCCGGGACCAACATGGCAACGTCCCATGTTTCAGGTGCCGCTGCCGTGATTCGTGGTGCGTGGCCACATCTTAGCGCTGCTGAAACTGTACAAATTCTTTTAAATACAGCAACAGATTTGGGTGCTGCCGGAGTCGACGATGTGTATGGCCACGGCCTTCTAAATCTTTACGCTGCTGTTCAAGCGCAAGGACAAAATACTTTAGGATTCGGGCTAAGCGTTGCTTCTATGCAAGGTTATGACGTTAGAAGCTCTTCATTTATGACGAATCCAATTTTTGGCGATGCCTTTGCCTTGAATGTTGCCCCCGCTCTTAATTCAGCAATTTTTTATGATGATTACGGACGTGACTACAAGGCTTTTTTAGGAAATAAAATTGCATCACAAAAACAAAGCAACATTCCCGATATAGAATCCCTCACTTTCAACAATGCTCGCAACAGAACCATCCAATTTTATTTTGGAGACGGTTCTAAAAATGAGCTTAGGCTAAATTTGGTCACCCACGGCGACAATAAAGCTGGATGGGATTCAAAAAATAATTTTAATGGAAATAGTTTTGGTTTAAAATTTATTACTCTCGATAAGTCTCAAGACCCTCACGCTAATGAGGGTACAAATAGCTTTTCATTCGTAAGAAATGCATCAGATATTGCTCCAAATCTTAAACTTGGTTTTGCCTTTAATGTTGATGAAATCAACAATTCTAATCTAAATAATTTTGGAGGAAATTCTGGATTCATTTCCAAAAGTAATTTCACCTCGAATCCTTATCAGTCTTTTTTAAGTAATTCATCTTCTCTCAGTACCGCAAACCTTTCCCACGGCGGATTACTCGGTGTTGGAACTGGTCGTAAATTTAATCAAATGTTTGCTAGTCAAAAGTTTTTTGACAAAAAACTTGGCTTACAATTCTCGCGTCAATCATCTTACGAGTCCTCTAAAATAAAGACCGGAAGTGGCAATAAAGAAAATCAGATTTCTGATTTAACTTTAGCATTTAGTCCAGAAATAGGCGGGAGAAAAAGCGGCAATTTTTTATTTTCATTTGGAAGGTTAGAGGAGTTCAACAACAACCTTCTTAACTCCAAAAGCCTTGGCGCCTTTGAAGCTAGCGGAAATACAAAAACCTCTTATATTAAATTTACCTCAAGTCACGCCATTGGCAAACACACTGTTCTGCTAGCAAATATCGCAGAAGGAAGGTCTAAAATTAACGGCAATAATTACGGAATCTTTCGTGATTTCAGCGAAATCAAAAGCCAATCGATCTCTGCTGCTTTAATTTATGAAAATCTTTTTGGTGAAGATATGGAAATGAGAAGAAGTGGTGGCATAAGAAATCGAGGCAAAATTGGTATTGTATATTCTGAACCAATGAGGGTTTATAAGGGAGAGGTCAAAATTGATATTCCAACCGCAAGAGATGTTAATGGAAATCTCGTACGCTATCAGACCCTAGCTTCACTTGCTCCGCAAGGAAGGGAGCGTGATCTGGAATTGTTTTTTTCCAAAAGTATTTATAAAAATTCTGAGATTAAATTTAATCTCATTGCCCAGAAAGAGCCGGGAAATATTAAAAATGCCAACACTGCTTATCTTGGCTTTTTTCAGTTTCGGAAAGAGTTTGATTAGAGCCTGTATTCAACCCAGATCCATCAAGAATTTGATTAGCTAAGTCATGAAAAAAGTAGTCTGCCTTATCGGTTGCCAAATCGCACTCTGTCTTACCCTTTCATCTTGCTTGATTGAGCAATTTCAATCTGCAAAAGTTGGAAACAATGCGCAACCTAATAGCGCTAACTCTCTGGAGCCTTCCGGCAAGTTTGTTGATGGTAGCGGTGACATTCCTTTACTCGCTGAGATGACAAAAATTTCTGATGAAAATATCGATTTCGATTCCACCTCCGGCAGTATCTCATCATCAAAATATCAAACAAAAATTGAGGTAGAAAAGATCAGAACATTTTATCTGAAAACCCTGCCACAATTAGGATGGAAGCTGGTTTTGAACAATATGAAAAAAGCAATTTTTGAAAGAAAAAAAGAAAGATTAGAGTTGGGTTTCATGAAGAGTGACGAGGGAAATGTTGTCGAATTTTTTATCTCTTCCTCGATTTAAATTTTTACTCTTGGATGAAAAAAGCGGTTGTACTTCTCAGCGGAGGGCTTGATTCAGCAACGGTCTTAGCGATTATAAAAGATCTAAGATTCGAAATTTATGCATTAAGTTTTTCTTACGGACAGCGTCATGAAATTGAGCTTGAATCCGCTAATAAAATTGCCGCCGCTCTTGGTGTTAAGGAACATAAAATTGCAAAAATTGATCTGAGAGTTTTTGGCGGATCTGCACTTACCGACGAAATAGAAGTTCCAAAATCTCATTCCGCTATTCTTGAAAAACTAGTTCCAATTACTTACGTTCCAGCACGAAACACAATTTTTTTATCCTACGCGCTAGCCTACGCAGAAGTGGTTGGGGCATTTGATATTTTTATCGGTGTGAATGCGGTTGATTATAGCGGATACCCGGATTGCAGACCTGAATTCATCAAAGCATTTGAGAAAATGGCAAATCTTGCGACTGTTGCAGGAATAAGTGGAGTTGAGACATTACGCATCCACACCCCTTTGATTTCAATGAGCAAAAGTGAGATAATTCTTAGAGGAACAGGACTCGGTGTTGATTATTCTAAAACCCATAGCTGTTATGATCCGACTTTTGATGGTAAAAAAGTTTACTCATGCGGTCATTGCGATTCATGCAGATTTAGGCTTGAAGGTTTTAAGTCGGCTGGCATCTCAGATCCGATAGATTATACCCAACCAACTTCAAGAAGTTGATTGGGTATATTTTTTATTTTTACGCGACACGAGTCGCGCCCCGTTTTACGGGGTCCCCATATACCAAACAGAGTTCGGTATCTTCAATCGTGTTTGGTATACATTTAGCCACAGATTTTAAAAAATTTAAAGATGAAGCAAGTTTCAAAGCACGGTAAATTAGTTAGTAAAAAAACTGACATTGAAGTTACGCAAGAAATATCGTGGGAATTAGCGAGGGGCAAGCCCTATATTGCAGTTACGCATGATGTACATGTGACGGTATGGCCAGAATTTATCGATAGCAAAATTAGTCAGGTTGGTGATTTGTTCGTCTGGGTATATCACGTTAGGATCGACAATAAAAGTCAGAATGTGATTAAGTTAGTTAATCGTTATTGGAGAATAATAGACGAAAAAGGAATTGTGCAGGAAGTGAACGGAGAAGGTGTAGTCGGTGAACAGCCGGTAATTACGCCTAACGGTTCACATCAGTATAGCAGCGGTGTGCATTTACGTTATCCTTCTGGAATCATGAGTGGTCAATATCAAATGCAGAGAGTTGATATAGTTTCGAATTTGGATGCGGCAGAAGTGATTGGCGCAAGCCCAACACAAAACTTCAATGTAAAAATCCCATCCTTCTCACTTGATGTGCCCGGCATGCAGCATATGATTAATTAGAGCCTGTAGGGAGCCTCTAAAAATTAGATTTTTTTTAGAAATTATTTAGGCAACAAATTTTCGAGCAGGCAAGAGTGCTTAGAGGTTCCCTGTATTCAAACTTCCCAAAACCCTCCTGACCTCCCTAATTCCAATCGCTTTTTCCATCTCCTGACAGCGAAATTCTATCAATTTTATCATCGTGAGAATCGTTGTATATTTCCTATCGATATGACTTGCGATAAATTCAATAACATTGCTTTTGAGCTTGATTTGCTTGCGCGCCAAACCGCTTACCAATAGCTGTTTTACCGACTCATGTCCTGGATTTTGTATGTCTAGTATGAAGATATTCTTTAACCGCGAATTCAAGTCCTTGAGAGTAAATCTTACGGCATCATGTGTCATCGTCAGAATCAGAAATGCATTCGCCTCATTTGCAGAATTGATTAACCGCAATAGTAATTCTTCATCTCTCGCCATATCGGCGTTATCAAGGATGTAGATCTTATTCTTACTAAAAAAATTTGAGAGATTTAAATTTTCGATCTCTGTCATATCCAAAAACTCTGTGGTGAATTTTTTAGCAAAAATATGCAATAAGTGGGTTTTTCCACAGCCGCTTTCACCGCGTAAAATTACAGATGAAAACATAGAGCCTGTATTCAAAATATTGGCCCTGGATTGGCTATAATCGGATAGCTGAGAAAAAAATTCCTTTAAGAAATTTATCGCAGATAAATTTTCCTCCAAAAATAGAAAATCCTCTTCCTTGTAAATATTAGCTCCAGCGTTGCTTTGGAATTGAAAAGAAAGTTGTGACAGATTCCTCCTACTCTTCGGTGGTGGTCAAAATAATTGATGCAATTGCCTGAGCGGCAATACCCTCTTCACGACCAAGAAAGCCTAGCCTTTCTGTTGTTGTGGCCTTCACATTTATACGCTTGGATTGGATATTTAAAATTTTTGCCAAGGATTCTTTCATTGCGATTTTGAGTTTAGAAATTTTTGGCTTTTCACAAATCAAAGTGAGGTCAAGATTGATAATTCTTGCGCCTTTTTTTACCAAAAGATGTTTGATTGTTTTTAACATTTCACGTGAATCGCAATTTTTCCACTTGTCATCATTTGGTGGAAAATGGTCACCAATATCTCCTTCTCCTACAGCGCCTAAAAGCGCATCAATTAAGGCGTGAATCGCAACATCTCCATCTGAGTGTGCATCAATTTTCTTATCAAATTCAATTTCTACGCCGAAAAGACGGATTGAGTTATTTTCATCATTTTGTTTTTTGCGAAAACCGTGCACATCGAATCCAATGCCGCAGCGATTTTCTTCTTTGGAATTTTTAATGAACATTGACGCCATAGTTTGCGCCCTTTCTAGATCTTCTGCGGTAGTGATTTTGAAATTATTTTGTGATCCAGGAATGATGGCAACAGGAATGCCGGCATATTCGTTAAGAGCGGCATCGTCAGTGAAATTCAAATCTTTGAAAGCGATGTGAGAATTTAAAATATCTTCATAAATGAATCCCTGTGGGGTTTGTGCTCGCCAGAGATTTTCGCGTTCTAGCGTCCATTCAATTTTTCCATCGCCATATTTTTTTAAAGTATCTTCAACAGCGATTGCCGGAATAACTGCCGGATGAGTTTCGAGTTTTGTTAAAATACCGCTGATGATGGCTCTAGAAACAAATGGCCTAACGCCGTCATGAATCAAAACTTTGGTTGGATTATATTCCTTCAATGCCTTTAGCCCAAGTCTGATTGAGATTTGTCTTGTCTCTCCGCCGAAAACCGGATTCAACAAATCAAGCCCCGCGACCGCCTCTTCATAGAGATCAACATCATCCCGATGAATTACGCAAATCACGTCGTCAATTTGAGGATGATTGATGAAGGCATTAACAGAGTGACGCAGCAAGGCTATTCCAGCTAAAGGAAGATATTGTTTTGGAATCCCACTGTCGATTTCAGAATTTTTGAGTGAAGAATTGAAGCGACTTCCACGCCCACACGCTGTGATCAGAGCAACAATTTTTTCCATAATTACCGGAGCTACTTGAAGTTAAATTGGGTTTAGAGGTGCCCTTTAGGAACCTCTATGATTCAGCTAGAACTTTACAAAAACTTGCGATATCAACGGTTTTTTTCACAACTGCATGACCGATTTTTTCTAGTAGAATGAAAGTCAGATTTCTATCTTCGTGTTTTTTGTCTTTGTAGAGGTGGTTGATTAGATTTTTTTCATCCCAATTTTTTCTAACTTTTTTATGAGATGTGACAAAGCCCACGGAATAAAGATGCGATTTGATTCTAAGAAAATCCTGCTGCTGAATCATTCCAAGATCAAGTGACATTTTTGCTGCCAGAACCATCCCTAGAGCTACCGCTTCGCCATGCAGCAATTCAGAAGAATAGAGGGTTTCGGTTTCAAAGACATGTCCGAAAGTGTGACCAAAATTAAGCAAGGCTCTTTTGCCAGACGAAGACTCTCTCTCGTCACAGGCAACGATAGAAGCCTTAATTGTGCAGGAGCGGTTGATGATTTGAGTCATGATTTTTTCATCGAAGCCAAGGGAAGAAAAAATCTTTTTGTGATTTGTTTCTAGAAATTCAAATAGCTTTTCGTCCTGAATGAAGCCGTATTTTACCACTTCTGCATAGCCAGAACGCAATTCTCTTTCGAGCAACGTCTGTAGAAAATTTAAATCGCAAATCACTAATTGCGGTTGGTAAAAACTTCCAATCAAATTTTTTCCATGTTTGCTGTTAATCGCAGTCTTACCACCAACTGAACTATCAACCATCGCCAACAATGTTGTCGGGATTTGGATAAAGTCTATTCCTCGTAGTAACATTGAGGCAACAAAACCGGATAAATCACCGATTACTCCCCCACCAAAAGCGATGATGAGTGATTTTCGATCTATTCCAAATTGGAGAATTTCTTCACAAGTTTTTTCAAAAATATCGAATGATTTTGTCCGCTCACCTGGGTTTAAAATTATGGTTTTTGTCTCAATATCATTTTCTAACAAAAGCGTTTTTAATTTAGGCAGATGTAGCTTTGCAACATTCTCATCAGTGATTAAAACAATCTTACTGTATTTTTTTTCTTGAAGAAAATCCGGTAAAGTTTCCACTGATCCAGTCCCAATTACGATGTCGTAACTTCTCTCTCCCAAATCAACCTTCACAATGTTGTGTACGCTGGTACTATTCATTTTCTCTAAGATATATTTGGTAATTTTTGTAACTATCAAATCACGATTTTGTCCGGTTACATCAAGTTTTAAATCAGCCTCCGCATAAGTACTGTAGCGCTTTTTCATCAAATCGTTCAAAATTTCTCTCTTACCTGCTTTGTGATTTAAGAGTGGACGATTGTCTTTATTCCCGACGCGATGCAAAATTTCTTCAATTGTGGCATCGAGCCAAATTATGATCGCCTTTTTCTTTAAAATTTTTCTAGTATCTTCATCCATAAACGCGCCTCCGCCAAGAGATAAGACGACATTTTCATCGCGACCAAGAACTTCTTTGATCAAATTTTTTTCGATTTCACGGAAATATTTTTCACCATTTTTAGCGAAAATTTCTTTGACGGATTTATGTTCTTTATCTTCAATTTCCTGATCAGAATCGATAAAATAATATCCAAGTTTTTCTGATAATTTTAAGCCGATAGTTGTTTTTCCAACCCCCATCAAACCAATGAGGGCAATGATGTTCTTCTTGTTTTTATTGTTCATGATCTAAAAAAAATAGTGACAAACTAAATCTTCGGTAGCAAATTTCTGGCATTCGAAGTTTTTGTCAGGACTTTGTAGAGACTACAAACTTAAATCAACGAGGTTTTACATATGTCAAATTTTAACAGATCCGCCTCTTTTGCGTCATCAGCTTCTAAAACAACGTATGATGCATCGCTTAGAGAATATATGGTTGCGGTTTACAATCACATGGCCATCGCTCTTGGCATCTCGGGTGCTGTTGCTTTCTTAGTCGCGAGTTCTCCGGCATTAATGTCTGCAATTTTTGGTACTCCGCTTGCATGGGTTGCGATGCTTGCTCCTCTTGGTTTTGTTTTCTTTTTTACTTACAAACTCAACTCAATTTCTGCGGCAAAGGCAAAGTCTTATCTTTGGATTTATTCTGGCTTGATGGGGTTATCTCTATCGACGGTTTTTGTGATTTACACAGGAGCCAGCGTTGCTCGTGTTTTCTTCATTACCGCTTCAGTATTTGGTGGGATGAGTCTTTACGGATACACAACGAAGAAAGATTTAACAGGTTTCGGATCATTTTTGATCATGGGCTTGATAGGGCTGATAATTGCTTCTTTGGTTAATCTTTTTTTAAAAAGCTCTGCCTTTGAATTCGCTCTATCTGTGATTGGAACCTTCATCTTCATTGGTCTTACAGCCTACGATACTCAGAGAATCAAGCAGACCTACTATCATTTTGCTGGTAATAGTGAAATGGTGGCAAAGATGGCTGTTATGGGCGCTCTAAGTCTTTACATGGATTTCATCAACCTGTTCATGATGATGCTTCGTTTTTTTGGAGACAGAAGAGATTAGATTGGATTTGAGTTAACAACATCTCTAAGAATTAAACCGCTCTAGAGATGTTGTTAGACTTTACAAAATCCTCAAGCATTCCTTCATCTTCCTTATTTTGCTTCCGCTTTCATTTTCCTTGGTAGCTCAGTGGTAGAGCAAGTGACTGTTAATCACTTGGTCGGGGGTTCGAATCCCTCCCAAGGAGCCATATATTTCTAAGACGCAGACAATTTATTCCTCATTCATCTATTTAAGAAAATTCCCAAACTCGGGACAGCTCCCTTAAAAATCCGGCTTAAAAACCATCAAATAAAAAACTGCAATTATTGCCGGAAAGGCTAATGATCCAAGAATGATCCAATAGCGATTTATCTGCCAATAAAGCGGTGGTAAGGCTGTTTTATTTTTGATACTGAGCTTTGCCATATCTCGCATTTTGATTTGCCACCAGACTACCGGAATCCAGCAAAAAACGGCGAAGAAATAAAAGGCAATAGCAAGCCATAACCAACTTTCAGAAAATAAAAATCCCTGATTTTCTACCAAAAGAAGGCCAGATACCAATTGAATAATCACTGCCGGGGTTGTGAAAATCCAATCAGCAATTACCACGATTCTAGTGGCGAAATAAATTTCCCTCACATCTTTTTTGCGATTAGCCATAAACATAAAAAAGGCACTACCTATACCAGTTCCAAAGAGAATTGTAGAGCTGATAATGTGAATCCATTTTAAGAAAAAATATTCCATATTTATTTTAAAAAATTGAGCATGATGCCATTGTCCACTCCTAACTACCCAATAAACAGCCTCCATAAATACTCTTAAGGAACCTCTGAAAAACCATCTTTTTCGGTAATTTTGTCGTCAGACCAATTTGCTCGCGAGCACGTACCTCTAAGTACACCTACCTGCTCGAAAATTTGTTGCCTAAAAATTTCTAAAAAAAATCTAATTTTTAGAGGTTCCCTTAAGAAGAAAATTTACAAAACATAATTTTAAAAATGGCTGAAGAAATTTTTAAACCGATTTTTGGTAGCAGTTGGGAAATGCTTCCGCTTGTGATACGAAAGCATTATGCGAATCGCCCCTATAGTAGCGATATCGCAATCGCTGAAGGTAAAATGGATATTAGTTTTGGTGGGTTTTTTAAAATTCTTATTCCTTTATTTCGTATTTTAAAATTGCTCGTTCCCTATCAGGGAAAAAATATTTTTACCCGAGTAACATTTCGCAGCGAGCTGGATTCTGGGGCATTATGTTTTGATCGCGAATTTCATTTTCCCGGAAAAAAACCAGTTCATTTTTTTTCGCGCATGATTCCAATTAAAAAAAATAAAATCATTGAAGTGATGAAGTGTAAAATCGGCTGGAGATTTGCCTATTCTTACGAAAACAACAAAGTATTACTCACGCATTGCGGCTATAATTTAGCGCTGTTTGGATTTTTTATTTCCTTGCCAATCACATTTTTAGTAGGCGAAGGATATGCTGAAGAAGAGGCGGTGAGTTCAATCTCCTAGCGCAACTTTACATCGTTGTTAACCTCAAAAGGTTTACAACAATTAAAGTGCGCAATCATGACCAAAAACTACACTCGGATTTCTCTTTGTGAACGAGAAATAATTTACAAACTCAACCTTGAGAAA
>CAMDJN010000025.1 GCA_945900795.1 Rickettsia typhi
ATTTCTTTAGTTTTTTTGATTATTTTCCTTGTTATTAAAAGTAGCTAAAGCTACTGTTTACTAGCCCTAATGGCACTTCTGACTTTCATAAATCAGCAAGTTTTTAGCAAGAATTTTAGTAAAAGAATTAGCAAAAACTCATGCCCTTCGAACCAAAACAAATAGAAATGATCTGTTTGGAAGATTTAGTTCCAAGTAATCACATCTACAGAAAGTTCCAAACTCTATGGAATCTTGAACCAATCAGAATAGAACTTGAAAGACTCGAAGCTGATTTTGATTACAAGGGATATGGAATCTTCCGCATGTTTCTCTGCTTACTTCTACAATTCGTAGAAGATTTAAGTGACCAGGTATTTTAGAAGTAGCTCTATGCTAATATTTGCCTGAGTTGTTGATTTGCTCATGTTAGTTAAATATTTGAGTTGATTAGTTTTTAAAAAATGTTCTAATAAATCGGAAATCCCTTACACAGTACCACAGCTTTCTTCCTAGTAGCTTTAACTAACTTTTAATAACAAAAAAATAATCAAGAAACTAGATTAAATTTATGAAAGAAATTGTTGGGTGATTTGCAACAGCCCCTAGAAGGCCAAATTCCATCATTACCGTTTCCCCCCCAATTTTGAAGAGTCAACTTCGACTTTAAGCCCTGTTTTATTTTGGCACATGAACTGTCGCAAATCTGATTTTGTAAAAAATAATTCCTTTTTCATTGGGCATTTTCTTTTTTCGCAACGCAGTGTACAAGTTGGTAGAGGAGAGGAGTTCTTGCGGGGCCTACGCATAAAAATTTAAGAAATACCTCGGTCTAATCACTCTCCCCTTGAGGGAGAGTCGAAGAGCCTTACGAAGTAAGGCGATTCGGTGAGGGGTTAGGACATAAGGGAACCTCTAAAAATTGCTTTTTTTGTAAATTTTGTCGTTACCAAATTTTCTCGCGAGCACGCACCTCTAAGTACGCTTACCTGCTCGCAAATTTGTTGCCTAAAAATTTCTAAAAAAAATCTAATTTTTAGAGGTTCCCATAAACTTAATTATTTTTACCCCTCCTCGAATCGCTACGCTCTTCGATCCTCCCTCAAGGGGAGGATGATTAGACTGAGGTTAAATTATTTTCATGCGGTAGGCCCCTGGGGGTTCTTGTGACTAGCTCAATTAAGGAACCTCTGAAAAACCATCTTTTTCGGTAATTTTGTCGTCAGACCAATTTGCTCGCGAGCACGTACCTCTGAGTACGCTTACCTGCTCGCAAACTGATCTTCCTAAAAATGCCTCGAAAAATCCAGGTTTTTCAGAGGTTCCTTAAAAAATAAAAGAATCTGTGAGTAGTTTTGAAGGGAAAGGTAGAAATTTTTTGCGGGGGAGACGAACACTTAATATTCCGCTTAATATTCCTCAGGCCTGCACTCTCCGTGCGTACAGAAAGTATGTTAAAAACAACGCGATGCAGAAAAAGAAGCATATCATCGCAATCCTTTCTAAATTCTCATTTATCAATTCTTGATTATCTCCAATTGCAAATCCAAGAGCGGCGAGGATGACTGTCCAAATTGATGAACCAAGAGAGGTGTAAATACAAAATGACTTAATGTTCATTTTGGCAATACCAGCCGGAATAGAAATAAAATGACGGAATCCGGGCAATAACCTTCCGATGAAAACAGAAAATTTTCCATGTTTCTGGAAAAAATTTTCGATTTTTATGATCGTCTCCGCTTTAACAAAAAAGTATTTTCCGATACGAAAAATAATTGTGCGCCCGAGTGATGCGGCTAGATAGTAACTAAACAACGCTCCAAACACGTTTCCGACAATTCCAACTATCATTACTAGATAAATATTAAAGCTTCCTTTAGATGCAGCAATTCCTGCTGGAATCATAATGATCTCGCTTGGAATCGGCACCAGAGTACTCTCCAAAAACATACCAACAAAGATTCCTAAATATCCGATTTGATTTATAAAAATAACTAGGGCGCTGATTGTTGAGTCGAAAAATTGATGTAGCATAATTTTACACGAAAAAGATTATCATCCCAATAATGGCCAGCACTCCGGAAGCTGCCCAAAACACTCTGACCACCTTCACTTCTGACCATCCAAGCTTTTCAAAATGATGATGCAATGGCGCCATCAAAAAAATTCTTTTTTTGCGTAATTTGTAAGATCCGACTTGCAAAATTACTGACACAGCTTCGGCAACAAATAGAATGGATATTATAAAAAATATAAACTCTTGTTTTATGATAATGGCGATGAGGCCTAGCACAGAACCAATCGCGAGGCTTCCAACATCTCCCATAAAAATTTTTGCCGGACGAATGTTAAAGGTTAAGAAAGCTAAAATAGAGCCAATCAAAGCCATACAGAAGAAAATTAATTCAGCAGAATTTTGAACTTTCGGCATGTGAAATTTATGTGCGATTGCAGGATCAGCAGCAATAAAAATCATTATCGAGAGACAGGAAAGACAAATGATTGCCGGCACAGAAACTAGGCCATCCAAACCATCAGTTAGATTCACAGCATTTGATGTTCCAACAATCACGATAGTGACAAAAGTGATGTAGAGTAAAAACCCAAGAGAAACCCAATGTCCATTGCCAAATGGAAGAAAAACTCTATTGGCATGATGGGCGTCATCAACGCTTCCAAGCCAAATAAAAACGATACCGATAATGAAGAATTGAATAATAATTTTTATACTTCCGCGAAAGCCTTTGATGTTTTTACGCAACACTTTCATCAGGTCGTCAGTAAGACCGATTGCGGCAAATGTGATCAAAACAAAAATTATGATTTGGATGTACGAGTTGCTCAGGTCAATAAAGAGTAAGGTAGAACACAATGTTGCCAATATGATAAAAATCCCACCCATGGTCGGGGTATTCTTTTTATTTTTCAGATGAGATTCCGGACCATCGCTACGTATCGGCTGATAGAATAGCTTTTTACTATGAACCAGCGCTATGTATTTTTTGATACTAAAAAATCCTATTAAATAAGATGAAGCCATGCAAAGCAAAGACTTAAGCCAAAAATTTTGTAGAAGAATGACGCTAGTGAGCACTGGTTTTGTCAGTTAATTGTTCAATTATTTTTTCCATTTTCATTCCTCTAGATCCTTTGACATAGAGGATATCGCCATCCCGAAGAAGATCTTTAATTTCAAGACTTGCGAGGTTTGAATCCAAAAAAGTTTTGTTTGGAATTTTAACGGTTGTTTTTGCAGCATTAATCATTTCTTTCCCAACCAAAACAGCAAAATCAACAAAAAATTCTTCCAAAAATCCTAATACTTTTTCATGCAGCTCTAAGGATTTTTCTCCTAGTTCCAACATGTCACCAAGCGCCGCAACAACCCTTTGCTTATTCTTCAAAACCTTCTTCAAATTTTCAGCATAATTTAAACCTGCTCGCATTGATAAAACGCTAGCGTTGTAGCTGTCATCAATGATGGTAATGTTTTTACCGTCCAGATTTATTTCAGAGATTTTTCCTCTACCGACAGGGGTTTGCAGATTACAAAAAGTTTTTAGACCATCCGATAGGTCTCTGCCCAGCATGTCCAGACAAGCAACCACAATAGTAGAATTAAAAATAGTTGCCAGATGTGAAGTAGATATTTTGTAAGAAATTCCGATGGCATTCTTTAGCTGAAGCTGAACTTCGGAAGTGAAGGAGTTAATGATGTGATTGGCTAGGATCTGATAATCGCTACCTTTTTTTTCTCCAAATGAAACGATGTTCTGATCCTTGACTCCAGATACCTGAGCACGTTTTACTAAAAATTCAAAATGCTGATTATCCTTATTCAGCAACACACTTCCACCGTCAACGATTCCGCAAAAAATTTCAGATTTCGCAAGCGCAATTTCTTCCTCATTTTTAAAATGCTCGATGTGGGCCGGGCCAACATTGGTAATAATTGCAAGATGTGGCTTAGCCAAACGTGACAATGGCTCTATCTCGCCCAAATGATTCATTCCTAACTCAAAAATTCCGTAGGCGCAATCACGTGAAAAATTACAGAGTGAAAGCGGAAGGCCAAAATGATTGTTGAGATTGCCTTCTGTTGCAAAAGTTTTTCCGTAAGCTGAAAAGGCATTTTTTAAAAGTTCTTTCGTACCAGTTTTACCAACGCTCCCAGTGATTGCGATAATTTTAGCTAAGCTTCTTTGGCGGGAAAATTCTGCGAGTTTGTAGAGTGATTTAAAAGTGTCTTTGACGAGAAGGAATTGTTGGTGCGGGATTTTTACCAAGCTTTGCGAATCTTGAATTAAAGCCACTTTACACCCATTCGTAAAAGCCTGCTCCAAAAAATCATGACCATCATTGATCTCTCCTTTTAGCGCAATGAAGAGTCCTGATTTTGGAGTTTTACGACTGTCGATTACAACTTCATCATTTGCTAAGCTATCTTGCAAATTATGGTCTAAAAGCTCAGTAGACAAGGCTTGTAGAAGCTCTTCTTTTGTCCACAAATTCATGATATTTTTACTGCCTTAATTTCTTCTTCCTCAAACCTAGCACCAAATTTTTGAATAATTTTTGCTGCAAAGTGATTGCCGATTTCTCCAGATTTTTCTAGGGATAAATCATTGTTGATCCCGTATAAAAACCCAGCCGCAAAAACATCTCCGGCGCCAGTCGTGTCGATTAAGCTCTCTACTTTTGTGGTTTTAATCTCGTAAATTTTTTCTCCTTCAAAAATAGCACAACCCTTCTCACTTCTAGTTACAACCGCAGTAAGATTTTTATTTTTTATAAAAAGATTTTGCAGATCTTTTGTTAAGAGCGACCATTCTTTTTGAGATGAAGAAACGAGTTCGGAGGCTTCATCTTCATTGGAAAATAAGATGTCGAGATCGTTTTCTATTAACTGTAAAAAATCTTTCTTGTGACGTGAAACGCAGAAAGAATCAGAAGAGGTAAATGCAATTTTTGCGCCATATTTTTTGGCGTAAGAAATGGCTTTTTTGAGAGCTAAAATTGTTGAAGGTGCATCCCACAAATAACCCTCCAAATATAGGATTCCAACATCTCTAAAATCCTCTTCTAAAATATCTTCCTCAGTAATTGCGGAAGCGCATCCAAGAAAGGTGCACATCGTTCTTTGCGCGTCTTTTGAAACTAGAATAAACGACCTAGCTGAAGCGTTTTGATGACGAGTTTTATTTAAGAATTCAGTACCAGTTTTTTCAATTTCTTCAATAAATTTCTGACCGAAATTATCATCTCCAACCTTGCCGATGAATGATGTTTTGCATCCGAGTTGCGCAAGCGCTGCAATTGTATTTCCTGCAGAACCGCCAGAGGTAATTTTTTCAAAATTAATCTCGGATAATTTTAATGCACTAGCCTCGTCAATCAAAGACATAGAGCCTTTCATCAGGCTATTATTGGTTAAAAAATTATCGTCAATTTTGCTTAAAATATCTACGATGGCATTGCCTATTCCAAGGATTTTTTTTGTCATAAATTAAATAAAAGTTGTAGGATTCCATCCCAAGTCTTTGACCCATAAAGGAGTCTCTAGAAAAACATTTTCCAGACGGTCTGGAAAATGTTTTTCAGGCAAGAAGTTGATCGGGTATATTTTGTATTTTTTATACCAACACTCCGCCGAGTTTGATCGGATAGATATTTCTGGCAAAACCTTTTTCGTTATCAATCTCAACCACGGTAGCACAAAGCGTTGCAGCACCTTGCGCTGGGGTCATTTTTGGGAATTTTCTTTTGTGTAAAAACATTTGCAGAGGAATGTTTTTTTCCATTCCGATTACCGAATCGTAATCTCCGCACATTCCGGCATCAGTTTGATAAGCAGTTCCGCCGCTCATCACATGAAAATCATAGGTTGGAATATGCGTATGAGATCCAATTACAGCACTAACTTTTCCGTCCAAAAACTTGGCCATTGCCATTTTTTCTGAAGTGGCCTCCGCATGAAAATCAACAAAAACAGCGTCAACATCACGACCAAGTTTGTTACTTGACAAAACCTGCTCAACCGCTTCAAACGGACAAGAAACGTGATATTTTATAAATACCTGACCCAAAAGATGGATCACTAAAATTTTACGATTACACGCATCAAGAAAAATTCTAGCTCCAACTCCGGGAGATGATTTCGGAAAATTCAAAGGGCGAAGAAGACGTTTTGATTCATTGATAAAACCTGTAATTTCTTGTTGATCCCAAATATGGTCACCTCCGGTTAAGACATCTACACCCATGCTTAAGAACTCTTGATGGTCATTCTTGTTTATTCCGTAACCACCAGAAGCATTGTCACAATTGATGATTGTGAAATCGATTTTATGCTCGAGTTTGAGTTGCGAAAGATTTTCGATTACCACTTTGCGCCCCGCTCTACCTACCACATCACCACAAAAAAGAATTCTCATACGATCGATAAAAAAGATTTTACTCTACTAATTAAATTCATCGCATCTTCGTTACTGTAGGGCTTGGCTGGACAAGCACCCCAAACTGGTTTCGGAAAGGCGATATCATTTTTGAATCGCCCAATGACATGAATGTGAAGCTGATTAACAACATTTCCGAGTGTGGCAATGTTTAACTTGTCAGCCAAAAGATTTTCCTTCAAAAATTTTCCGATCAAATTTATCTCGTTTAAAATTTCAATTTGCTGATCGAAATCAACATCGATTACTTCAATCGCTGCAGATATTCGTGGCACCAAAATAAACCAAGAAAAATTACTATCATTCATCAAAAGCAACCTAGACATTTTAAGATCGGTAATGAAATAAGTGTCTTTTTCTAACTGGTCATTCAAGGCAAACATAATTCTTAATAGTGCTTAATTTTCTTTCTATTCAAAACATAGTTCTGATTGATAAGGCTGAGATTAAATTTTCTTCCGGACTATGCATTTTAACGGGCGAGACTGGATCGGGAAAATCAATTTTGCTCGATGCTCTTGGTCTTGCGATTGGCTTTCGTTCAAGTTTTCGTTTAATCGGAAATGAAGAAAATAAGGCTTTCGTAAGCGCTGAATTCGATATTTCAAAAAATCAAATCTGCCAAAAACTTTTGCAAGAAAATGATTTGTTGGATTCTGAAAATCCAGGCTGCTTACGAATTCGTAGAGTGATTCACGAAAATTCTGCGAGTAAGGTTTTTTTAAATGATCAAGCAATTGGCGTAACTCTTCTTGCAAAAATCGGGGAAAGTTTGGTTGAGATTCATGGACAGCATGATCAGCGTGGCCTCCTTAACCAACATATACATTGTGAAATTTTGGATGAGTTTGCTCTCAACATAAATCTCTTGTCAGAATTAAGAAAAAACTATGATCAATTAAAAGAAGTCGATAACAAAATCTCGGATCTAAAAAATAAAAAGGAGCAGGCAGAGAGAGAGAAAGATTACCTCGAGCACGTAGTGAATGAGCTTGAAGATGCTGATATCAAAGAGGGCGAGGAGGGGGGATTAGCAACTAAAAAAACCCAACTTTCTGCCAAAGAAAGGATTTCTAACTTTCTGACGGAATTAAAATCAAATCTGGTCGAATCCAATTCAAATCTGATCCTATCGCAAAAAATTCTGATTCGGAATCAGCATTTGATTGATAATTTTCTTAACGAGCAAAAAGAAGATTTTGATCATTTCAGTGAAAAAATTGATGGGATGAATTCTGCGCTAGATGCAGAAATTTCATGTATCACCAGCCTTTTTAAGGTTCTAAATTCCTCAGAAGATAGTCTGGAAGAAATAGAGGAGAGATTATTTTACATCAGAAGTTTGGCCAGAAAATTTAATGTCACGATCGCTGAATTGCCAAAAATAATTTTTGATGCAAAAGAAAAATTGGGATTAATTTCAAACGAAGAGAAGCTAAATTCCGACTTAGAAAATCAACGATTGGTAATTTTTAATAATTACAAAAGAATAGCTAAAGAAGTCGGTGATCGCAGAAAAGAATCGGCAAAAATTTTGGCAACAAAAGTTAAAGAAGAGCTAAAGTTTTTAAAGATGGAAAATACCAAATTTTTAGTTGAGGTAACGGATTATAAAGATGATTCTACTTACTCCCCAAACGGATATAACCGGGTCAGGTTTTTAGCATCAATAAATAAAAATGACTTTGATGATATTTCTAAAATCGCTTCCGGCGGAGAATTGTCACGATTCATGCTGGCTTTGAAAGTTTCGTTGATGAATACAAAATCCATTCCGACAATTATTTTTGATGAGATCGATACCGGAATAGGCGGAAGCACATCTGACGCGGTTGGAAAGCGATTAAAAATTTTGTCACAAAACTTGCAGGTTTTGGTTGTTACTCATCAACCGCAAATTGCAGCCAAAGGAAATTCTCATCTCAAAATTAGTAAAACTACGAATGCAGAAAAAATTCGTACCGTAGTTGAAAGGCTTGACGAAGCGAGTCGTCAAAAAGAAATTGCTCGCATGCTGTCTGGAGAGGCTATTAGTAGTGAAGCTCTAGCGGCTGCAACAAAATTAATTCAAGAAAGTTAGAGAACTGCGCAGATGTCACTTGATAATGATCCAATAAGGCATTTACGCAACTTCGTCATCATTACAACTTTAATTGCCCTGGTTTTAGTTGTCTGTTTTTATATTACTGGAACCCTTGTTGTCGTAACCATTAACGGCAATTGGGATATCATCAAAAAATATTACGACCTCCCAATCCTCAAACAATTACTCTATCTAGCGAATGTGATGTTCGCTTATTGGAAATTTTATCTCGTCAACTACTCCAAACTTACAATCGATAGTTACAATTTCTTCGCGTTAAAGCTTTGGATTACATCGCTTCTACCCTACTCTCTCCTCATCTTATTCTGCTGGACATTCCGCGCTCCTTTGATTGATTGGCGTCCCTTTAAAAAGGAGGAATCAATTCACGGAAACGCCAGATGGGCTGAGAAAAAAGATTTAAAGAAAATGGGGCTCACCTCAAAAAATGGGGTTCTACTTGGAAAATATAAGAAAAAATTTCTGGTAGCAGATGGCTTTCAACATATTCTACTCTTTGCTCCAACAGGTTCGGGTAAAGGTGTGGGATTCGTAATTCCTAATCTACTTTTCTGGAAAGAATCCGTCATTGTTCACGACATCAAGCTTGAAAATTACGAACTGAGCTCCGGTTGGCGCAGAAATAATTTGAAACAAAAAACTTTTTTGTGGAACCCGGCAGATCCCGATGGAATTTCCCACTGCTATAACCCGATGGATTGGATCAGTACCAAACCAGGGCAGATGGTGGATGACGTGCAAAAAATCTGCAATTTCCTTCTTCCTGAACAAGAATTTTGGCAGAACGAGGCCCGCGCCTTATTGACCGGCATTATGCTCTACCTTGTTGCGGATGAAAACAAGCCGACTACTTTGGGTGAAGTGGTTCGAACTCTTCGTAATGATGATGTGGTTTACAATCTAGCGGTAGTCCTTGATACTCTAGGCAAGAAGATTCACCCTGTTGCGTACATGAACATCGCTTCTTACCTTCAAAAACCCGACAAAGAACGTGGATCTGTTACCTCAACCGCAAACTCTTCTCTTGAACTTTGGGCTAACCCCCTTGTCGATACCACGACAGCAAGCAGCGACTTCAATCTGCATAAATTTAAACTAGTACCTCACACGCTTTACGTTGGCCTAACTCCTGATAACATCACTCGTCTCAAGCCATTGATGAGTATGTTTTATCAGCAATGCGCGGCCTTCTTCACTGCTCACACGCCACGACCGGAAGAAAAATTGGGCATTTTGATGTTGATGGATGAATTTCCTACACTTGGAAAAATGGAACAGTTTCAAGCCGGCATCGCCTACTTCCGTGGTTACAGGGTGAGATTGTTTTTGATCATTCAAGACACTGAGCAGCTAAAAGGAATTTACGAAGAAAGTGGCATGAACTCGTTTTTATCGAACTCAACTTATCGTATCACATTCGCTGCGAACAACATGGAAACCGCGAATCTGATTTCACAATTACTTGGGAACAAAACTGCAACACAGATTTCCTGGAATAAGCCGAAATATCTAGATTTAAATCCTGGCGCACGTTCTCTTCATCTTTCCGAAGTTCAGAGAGCGTTACTACTGCCTCAAGAGGTGATCCAACTTCCACGAGATGAGCAAATCATTCTTATCGAATCTCAACCTCCGATCAAATGTAAAAAGATTTTTTACTTTAAAGAGAGAATTTTTACCAAAAAATTATTGAAAAAAATTAAGATTCCAAAACAGGAACCTAACATGCCTGACTTCTCCAGAAAGTCTGATGCAAAGAAAGGAGAAGAACCGCCTCCTACACCTCCACCAATTGGATAGAAGTGAGATGAAAAATAGAACCACCCTTCCTCGTGCTGCTGTTTTGGGAGACCCAATATCACACTCTCTTTCGCCGGTAATCCATAATTTTTTCCTACAAAAATATAAAATTCAGGGAAGTTACGAAGCAATCAGGGTTAAAAAAGACGAGTTTCATTCTGTGGTTACAAAGCTAGTCAGCGATGGTTTTGCAGGTTTCAATGTTACGCTTCCACACAAAGAAGAGATGTTCAAAATATGCGATTTCAAAAGTAAATCTGCTGGATTAACTAAGGCGGTGAACACGGTTGTGGTTACGTCGGATAAAAGATTATTCGGACACAATTCTGATGTAGATGGGTTTTTGAATAACCTAAAAGAAACCAATCCCCCTTTTGATTTGAATGGTAAAATATGTCACGTTATCGGAGCGGGAGGCGCAGCCAGAGCTGTGATTTACGGGCTGCTAAAATCTGGTGTAAAAAAAATTATTATCACCAATCGCAACGAGAATCGCGCTTTAGAGTTGGTAGATGATTTTTCAAAAATGGATTGCAGGATCATGTTTTTACACCAAAAGCCTTTCGAAGAAAGTCTAACCGAAAGCGACTTACTTGTTAATTGCACATCGCTTGGCATGCTAGGACAAGAGTCATTGACACTTGATATTGCAGGATTGAAAAAGTCGGCACTTGTTTGCGATATCGTGTACAAACCTCTGATAACAGATTTGCTAAAACGAGCACAAATTCACGGAAACAGCGTTGTCACCGGCATTGGAATGCTTGTGCATCAAGCCCTAATCGGGTTTGAATGTTGGTTCAATGAGAAGCCAGAAAATGATAATAATCTGGTAAAAATTTTAATCGAAAAGTCATGCTTAACATACTAAAATCGATATTCAAAATCTTAAAATCCATCATACTTTCGCTGATTTTGGTTTGCCTCGTAGTCTTCATGGTCAATAACCGCGAGACTGCTTCAGTTCATCTCTACCCTCTACCATTCGAGATCGAGACCAAGGTGTTTTTAGTCATGCTAACTTTTTTTGTACTTGGAATGGTGTTTGGCATTTTAAGCTGCTCTCAAACTTTGATTGGCAAGATGATCGAAAATTTTAATGATCGCCGACGCATCAAACATCTTGAGAAGCAAGTCGGAAAGTAGTCCTGAACATTGGTGTTTATACCCAACCAACTTCAAGAAGTTGATCGGGTGTATTTTTTATTTTTACGCGACGCAAGAATTAAAGACTTGTGTAGCCAGTTTACCCAACAGAACTAGGGAACCTCTGAAAAACCTGGATTTTTCGAGGCATTTTTAGGAAGATCAGTTTGCGAGCAGGTAAGCGTACTTAGAGGTATGTGAGAGGTATGTGCTCGCGAGCAAATTGGTCTGACGACAAAATTACCGAAAAAGACGGTTTTTCAGGGGTTCCTTAAGCATCTTCATTCGTGTTTGGATAAGAGCATTAAACCATTTTTTTAATCAAATCTCTAGATATGGCAAGTAATCTGACCATTATGGGCAACAAAGAAATTTTGTTGGTTGCTGAAAATATTGCACACGAAAAAGGCTTGACGCTGCAAGACGTTGTAGGCGCCATGGAAGAAGGGATCAAGCTCGCTGCCAAGAAAAAATATGGTAGCCACCTTGATATTGAATGTCGAATCGACAAAAAAACCGGACAGATAAAATTATTCAACAAGTTGCAAGTGGTGGCAAATGATGCGGAAGATTTTGACTTACGCACCAGCATTACATTGAAGCATGCTAAGCAGGAAGATAAAAATGCAGCAATTGGTGATTCTGTCATACAAGAGCTTCCTCCGATTGATCTTAGTCGCGTTGTGGCGCAAGTTGCTAGAGACGAAATAATTCGCAAAGTCAGGGAAGCTGAAAAAAATAAAGAATACGAAGAGTTTAAAGATAGGGTTGGTGACGTCGTGAGCGCTTCTGTGAAAAAGGTAGGTTTGAAAAATATCGTGATGGAAGTCGATGGTTATGAAGCTGTAATTCATGAAAGCGGATTAATTTCACGCGAAACTTTTAGAGTCGGAGACCGTATTCGAGCCTATATCGAGGACGTTCGTCAAGAACCTCGTGGCGCTCAAATTTTCTTATCTCGCACACATCCTCAATTTTTGGTAAAACTTTTCGAACAAGAAGTTCCAGAACTTTACGAAGGCAACATAGAAGTTAAAGCTGTAGCAAGAGACCCGGGCTCACGCGCTAAAATTGCTATCTATTCACGCCGCGATGATATTGACATCATCGGCTCGTTTATCGGAATTC
Organism: Rickettsia typhi; assembly: GCA_945900795.1. GTDB lineage: Bacteria > Pseudomonadota > Alphaproteobacteria > Rickettsiales > UBA1997 > UBA2645. The sequence goes on from CAMDJN010000025.1 coordinate 12,613, forward strand.
GCGGCAGTCGTGTTCAATCGGTTAGCGCTGAACTTCGTGGTGAAAAAATAGACATTATCAAATGGTCACCGAATGTTGTAGAGCTGATTATCGCCTCTCTTACTCCTGCAAAGATCAGCAAGGTTGTGGTTGATGACGAGAATAATCTTATTGAAGTTGTAGTTGCAGAAGATCAGCTCAGTCTGGCAATAGGTCGAGGTGGTCAAAATGTTAAACTAGCCTCTAAGCTTACAGGTTACAAAATTGACGTCGTTACTGATGAACAAGAATCTGCTAGAAGAACGGCAGAGTTTAATGAAGCCTCAAAATTATTTGTCGAAGCTCTTGATGTTGAGGATATGATCGCGAATCTTCTCGCTTCAGAGGGCTTCTTAAGTCTTGAAGAACTGGCTCAGGCAGAAATTTCTGAGATTGCTTCGATTGAGGGATTTGACGAAGACATTGCAAAAGAAATCAAACGTCGTTCAGAAGAATATTTGCAGAAAACTTCTTAGAACCTGTATAGCAGAGCTACTTCAGGGGACCTCTAAAAATTAGATTTTTTTTTAGAAATTTTTAGGCAACAAATTTTCGAGCAGGTAAGAGTACTTAGGGGTACGTGCTCGCGAAAAAATTTGGTAACAACAAAATTTACAAAAAAAGCAATTTTTAGAGGCTCCCCTCAAACTTGAACATCTACATTCTGGTATATGGGGTTCCCCACAAAGTGGGGCGTAGCTCGTGCGACGTAAAAATATAAATATCTACTGAAGTCAAAGGATTTCAGTACAGAACCCTGTTCAAAATTTAAAATGACCGACAACACAGATTCAGCAACCACAGCACGCTCAAGGTTAACGCTAAAACTCCCAACGTCGGCACAGTCTAAACCCGTTACTACCAAAACTACCGAAAATACCAAAGTTGGTAGCTCGTCATTAGTTCAAGTCACGATTAAAGGTAGAAGGAAAGATGCACCTCAATCCGCACCAGAAGTAAAGTCTAAGGCTGCAAGCAAGATGGAATTGGAAGCAAGAATCCAATCAATATCAGAATCGAAGTCATCTTTAAATGACATCAAAACTCATGAAATACTAGGCAAAGCTTTAAGAGATGAGAGAGATTCTGAGTTAAAAAGAAACGAAGAAAAAGCTAGAGAACAAGCTACAGAACAAGATCCTGAACCACTGGAAAAGGAAGATCTCCAATCTAAATCAGACCTTTCCAATCCACCCGCAGCATCTCCGAATCCAAGTTACAACTCAGATAGTTTCGATGTTCGAAATAAAATCAAAAACAGCATTGCAATAACCAATCGCGAGAAGGAAGAGCGAGATAAGTTGGTAAGTGAAAGAAAGAAAATTGAGCAAGCTCGTTTGGAAAAAGAAAGAGCAGACAAGTTGAGTCTCGAAGCAGATAAAGTTGATAAGAAAAAACCTAAAAAACTGATCGGAGATTTTTCTAAAAAAGTAGAGGAAGAGGCTGAGCTGAAGAAGTCAAAATTTACTCCGCAAGACAAACTGAGTACGCGCAAATTGACATACATAGTTGGAGGAGACGACGATTCTGACTCAAGCTCATGGCATAAAAGAAAGAAGCAAAAATCTAGAATCTATAAGCAAGATAGTTCACAAAAAGAATATAAAAAAATTGCTAAAGAGGTTGGCATTCCTGAGCTGATTATTGTTTCTGAACTTGCGGATCGGATGGCAGAAAAAACAGGCGATGTTGTAAAAAAACTTTTCTCAATGGGCGTGGTTGTTACAAGTAACCAAGCAATCGATGTTGATACAGCGGAAATTATTGTCGCGGAATTCGGTCACATAGCTAAACGTATCTCACATTCTGACGTAGAAAATGTCTTGTCTGATGAAGAGGATTCTACTTTCGAAAAACTTCCGCGCGCTCCAGTAGTTACGATTATGGGGCACGTAGATCATGGAAAAACTTCACTGCTTGATGCCTTACGCCAAACAGATGTCGTATCTGGCGAACATGGCGGCATTACCCAACATATCGGCGCCTCACGAATAAAAGTTCGTGATGATAAATTTATTACCTTCCTTGACACTCCTGGTCACGAAGCCTTTACCGAGATGCGTTCTCGCGGTGCGAATGTTACCGACATCGTCATTCTTGTTGTTGCGGCAGATGATGGAGTAAAAGAACAAACCGTTGAAGCAATAAGTCATGCCAAAGCTGCAAATGTCCCGATTATTGTCGCTGTAAACAAAATTGATAAGCCTGGAGCTGATGCTCAAAGGGTTAAAAACGAATTACTTTCACATCACATAGTGGCGGAAGATCTTGGTGGAGATGTAATCTTCGTTCAGGTTTCAGCAAAACAAAAACTTGGTCTCGATAAACTAGAAGAGGCAATTTTGTTACAAGCAGAAATGCTCGATCTCAGAAGTGTTTACGAAGGTAAGTCAAGCGGCACTGTTCTGGAATCTAGGATCGATCCAGCGAAAGGTGTAATAGCAACTCTACTGGTTCAGCAAGGCACTCTGGATGTTTCGGATATCATTGTAGTTGGCACTTCTTACGGACGTGTTAGAAAAATGTCTGACGATAACGGTAAAAATATAAAATCTGCGACCCCATCCTTTTCGGTTGAAGTTCTTGGGTTAGACGGCGCACCTAATGCCGGGGATAAATTTGTTGAGGTTACGGAAGAGAGGCAGGCACGAGAAATTATCTCCTATCGCCTACGCAAAGAGAAGGAAGCGAAAACATTAAAAAATTCTGCAAAATCAATAACCGAGATCTTTAGAGAGTCTGGTAAAAATGCTATAAAGCAACTCAATGTCATCATCAAATCTGATGTTCACGGCTCTGCAGAAGCTATCAGTAGCAGCGTAACTAAACTCAATAGTGACGAGGTTGCTGTCAAGGTAATCCACATGGCAACAGGTGGAATTACTGAGAGCGATGTAAACTTAGCCGCAGCATCATCGGCCATCGTTCTTGGATTCAATGCTAGAGCAAATCCTCAAGCCAAAGAATTGGCTCGCGTAAAGGGTGTTGATATCCGCTACTATTCAATCATCTACAATTTGGTTGATGATCTAAAGTTAATACTTTCTGGCATGCTCTCTCCAATTAAGAGTGAAGAGTATCTGGGACAAGCAGAAATCAGACAGGTATTTAAAGTTTCCGGATCAGGAAAAATCGCGGGCTCCTTTGTTACTGATGGATTGCTCAGACGTAACGCTAAGGTTCGCCTTCTTCGTGACAATGTAGTAATCCATGATGGAGTTCTAAAAACTTTGAAACGCTTCAAAGATGATGTGAAAGAAGTTAAGAGCGGCTTTGAATGCGGTATCGCCTTCGAGAATTATGAAGACATCAAAGAGAAGGACATGCTTGAGTGCTACGAAATAGTGGAGCAAAAAAGATCGATCTAAAATGAGCTTAAACCCAGATCCGTCATTGTTAAAATATTCCCTACCATCCCGCATCTTGCACTGGGTTATGGCGCTGATAATTCTTTTTCTTCTTGGCCTTGGAATCTACATGACAGAATTCCTGAATGAAGCATCGGAAGATCGCATGAAAATTTATAATCTTCACAAATCTCTTGGGGTCTCGGTTCTGATTTTGGTTTTTATACGAATTATAAATCGCTTCAAAAATAAGCCCCCCACCCTTCCAGAATCAATGCCCACCTGGGAGAAAATTTTATCCCATTTAGCTCACATCGCACTTTACATTCTAATGATTTTTGTTCCTCTCTCGGGATATTTAATGTCAAATTCCTTTGGTTTTCCGGTACATTTTTTTTCACTTGAAATGCCATTTTTGATTGAAAGAAGTTTGGCATTAGGACAATTTTTTTCGAAAATGCACTGGCTCCTAGCCTACTTCTTACTGGCCTTAGTCGCCCTTCATATTTTAGCAGTAATCAAGCATCGCTTCTTTGATAGACAAGAACATGATGTTTTAAAAAGGATGTTATGACATTAAAAACCCGCATCATCCCTTGCCTCGATGTTAAAGATGGCAGGGTTGTCAAAGGTGTAAGTTTTGAAAATTTGATTGATGCTGGCGATCCTGTTCTGCAAGCAAAATTCTACTACGAACAAGGCGCAGATGAACTTTGCTTTCTTGACATTGCGGCTTCTGAAGAAGACAGATCAACGATGTTTGATATGGTTAAAAAAGTTGCTAAAGCTTGCTTCATTCCATTTACTGTTGGCGGTGGAGTTCGAACCATTGAGGATTTCTCAAATCTGTTGAAATGTGGCGCAGACAAGGTTTCCATCAATAGTTCTGCAATAAAAAATCCCGATCTCATTTCGCAGGCAGCCAATAAATTCGGTAGTCAATGCGTTGTCGTTGCAATTGATGCCAAAAAAGATTCTTCCGATAAGTACGGTGTGCTGAGCCATGGTGGAAAAGTGCAGACAGATCTAGATGCTGCTACATGGTCTAAATTAGCAGAAAACCTTGGAGCAGGAGAGATACTTCTAACCTCAATTGATCGTGATGGTTCTAAGCTTGGATATGATTTAGAATTGATTCAAAAAATTACTTCCGTTTTATCAATCCCGGTCATCGCTTCTGGAGGAGTCGGAACTTTGGAACATTTGAGCGATGGTATAAAATCAGGCGCCTCAGCAGTTTTAGCGGCATCAATTTTTCATTTCAAAACCTTCTCAATAAAACAAGCTAAGAATTTTTTACTAGAGAAGAATATACCCATTAGACCCTATTCCCCGTAGGACTTATGCACAGAATAATTCAATTGTTTTTATTGTTGTGTCTGACATTTTCTGGGAACGCCTTCTCTCAAACAGTCGCTAATTTTACTGGCTTTACAGCCAATTCCAACTCTCAAAACGTTACTCCGGTTCGGAGTCCAGCCGCTCCTATTACACCAATTCCAGACTCTTCCACGGCATCTCAAGATATCATCTGTACGCTGGAAATGGCTAGAAACAATCCAGATTCCTGCTTCTCAAAAACAACCGTCAAACCACAAAAAAAATCCCCAATAATTGCCAAAGAAAATGTAATCAATCCTACGGTCGCTGATCTAAAAGTAGTTGAAAAGATTGATGTGCAGGAAGAGAAAAAAAAAGAAGATGAAGCTTTTACTGTAGAAAAATTTGATCTAAAGAAGGTAGAAAGCGCTCCAATCGTAATCAAAGATCCGATCGAAAAAGTGAATCGTAAAGTTTACGCATTTAACGAAAAAGTGGACAAACACGTTTTAGAGCCAGTCGCAAAAGCTTACGAAGTGGCCGTACCAAAACCAGCAAGACAATCGGTGAATAATTTTTTATCCAACGCATCTGCACCGATGTCTTTTTTTAATTCGTTACTGCAAGGTGATTTTGACAATGCGATGGCAACATTTTCACATTTGTTAATTAACACAACTGTTGGAATTGGTGGACTGTTTGATGTTGCTGGTAAAAAGGGAATCAAATACAATAAGGAAACCTTTTCCAAAACCCTTGAAAGCTACGGTGTAGGCACGGGACCTTATTACCCCGAGGACATAAAACTAAACCAACTCCCCTCACGCCCCCATGCAAGCAGCATATCTAACCTTCTCATGATGGAAGAGATTTTTGATAGAGCCCTTATCAGATTGCATAGTTTTCATGATGGAGGATACTGATTTTGTTAG
>CAMDJN010000026.1 GCA_945900795.1 Rickettsia typhi
CAAAAAATTTCTAGCTTCCGTAACGGCTGCAATCCTAGGACTAAGCCTTACCTCATCTTGTTGTATGACAAAAAAGTGTCATAAAAAACGTGACGGCAATAAATGCGCTTCGAAGTCTGATGCAGCTAATAAGTGTTCTTCTAAAAAAGAAGAATCTAACAAATGCTCAAGTAATGGTTGTGCTTCTAATACCGCGACCACTGCTACTACTCCTGCCGCAGTTACTGCTATTCCTGCTGTGAATGCACCAGCCACACAAGCTACTGATCAAGTAGTGGAAACAAAAGCAAAATCTAAAAAAGGCAAAAAATCTAAAAGTGAATAATGTTTTTTAACGGTTTTTGTAGTTCGTGAAATCTCGAAAAGAGTTGATCTGCAAAAGTTCGATCCCGACAAAAGAAGCCAGACAAATCAATGCCGGGCAAATCAAGGCCGGGCAAATCAAGGCCGGGCAAGTTAAAGTCAGGCAACTTAAAGTCGGGATCGGACTTAGGTTGCCGCATATCGATACCATCCTCAAAAATCACAAAATCCTCTCAAAAAAAATAGGTTGGCTAGAAATTCATAGTGAGAATTATTACGCTGAGGGCGGTAGTTCGACATACGTTCTAAAACAACTTGCGGAGCATTTTCCAATTAGTTTTCATTCAGTCGGAAACTCTCTGGGGTCGGCGCAAGGCCTTGATTTATCTCATCTAAAGAAGCTCAAAAATCTCATCCACCTCATCAATCCGATATTTATTTCAGATCATATTTCCTGGGGTTTGATAGATAAAAAACATAGTAATGACCTACTTCCATTGCCGTACACCAAAGAGTCACTAAACATCATCTCGCAAAATATTTCACACATGCAGGATTTTTTAGGAAGAGAAATTTTGGTGGAAAATCCATCAACTTACTTGGCTTTTAAAAATCCCGAAATGAGTGAATCTGAATTTGTTAATGAATTGGCGAGTAAGACGGGATGCGGTTTGTTGCTTGATATTAATAACGTTTATGTCAGCTCAAATAACAACTCTGAATTTGATGCAAAAATTTATTTAGAAGAAATTGATCCAAAAATTGTCAAGGAAGTCCACCTAGCGGGACATTCGGTAAGTAATATCTTAAACGAAAAAGGAAAAAGAATTTTGATCGACACGCATGATAATTTGGTATGTGACGAGGTTTGGGATTTGTATGAAAATGCTTTAAAGAAATTCGGTAATATTCCAACTATTATGGAGTGGGATCAAGATATTCCTGAGTTGGAAGTGCTTTTGAATGAAGCAAAAAAGGCGGAAAGATTAATGAGAAACAATGCCAGAAGCTAAAAAACAAAACCGACTTCTTGATATTCAGAGAATTTTTTTTCATCACATCTTTGATGAGGGTGATACAAAAATTCTGAATCTCTTACCTTATTCCAGTCAAGAGTCTCTAGCTAGATTAAATATTTATCGTAATAATATTTTTGGAGGCACTTCCTCGGTTTTATACTCAATTTTTGAAGCTACAAAAAAAGTAATTGGTGAAGATAGGTTTGAAGAATTATCACAAAGCTATGCTAAAAAGCATCATTCGAAAAGTGGAAATTTGAATGATTATGGAGTAGAATTTCCACAATTTATTGCAAAGGAATCATTACCCTTCATCTCTGATTTGTCTAGGTTGGAATGGTATTACCATATTTGTTACTACGCAAAAGATGTTCCTGATTTTGATGTCGAAGTTTTGCAAAAATTATCGCAGGAAAAGTTACCTAATCTCAAATTTAAACTTCATCCGTCCTGCTATTTGTTGGAAAGTGAATTCGGGATTTTTTCTTTTTGGAAAGGCTTGATTGATGGTAAGAAGAGAAAGAAATTACCGAGTAAGGATCGAGAATTTTTACTCGTTGAAAGAGCTTCTGGTGCAAGAAATATTCGCCAGTTAAATCGAGAAGAATTTTTGTTTTTAGATAATATCCAAAAACAAAAAACCCTCTACGAAACTTATGAAGTGATTCGTCGTAAAATGAAGAGGGATGTCGACGTGGGTAAGATTATGCAAAATTTTATCTCATTACGAATCCTGCTGTAAATGAACCTAAAAGAATTCTACAATCAGGATTTTTTGCAAAAGCTCGCAATCGAGTTGGCAAAGTATGATCAAAAATTTCCGACCAAAAAATTTCTAACAATTCCAATTGCTCAATGGAGTGAGTTGGAGCTCAAGCAGCGCATGCGATTTATTTCGTTGCGTATTCACAAATTTTTGTCCGAAAAAAATTTTCCTAAGCAGTTGGAAATCTTAAAAAAAACTGCCAACACAATTCAAAAAGATAAAAATTCACAATTAACCCTAATCATCTTTCCGGATTTTATTGAGGTTTTTGGTCGGGAACATTTTCAAATTTCGATGCGGGCTTTTGAATTTTTTACCGAATTCGGAAGTGCTGAATTTGCAGTTCGAAAATTTATCGAAATTGATTGTGAGGCCGCTCTAAAATTTTTTACTAAGTGGGTTGAGGATCGAAATTTTTACGTAAGGAGGCTGGCATCAGAAGGTGTCAGGCCAAGACTTCCATGGGGAGTTGCTTTGTCGGAATTTAAAAAAAATCCAAAACCGATTTTGCCGATATTGGAAAAGTTAAAATTTGATGAGAGCGAATATGTGCGAAGAAGTGTTGCTAATAATCTCAACGATATTTCTAAAGATCATCCGGTAACGGTTTTAGAAACTCTTAAGCAGTGGAAATGTGATGGAGTGAATGCTAGACTCATTAAGCACGCACTTAGAACTTTGTTAAAACGAGGTGATAAATCGGCTTTGGAGTTGATAGGAATCAAAGATTCTGAAGATAAAAAATTCTCAATTCAAAACTTTGCTTTACAAAAAGCTGAGATTAGAAATTCAGAAAATTTGTCATTTAGTTTTGATTTAGAGAGTTCTGCTTCTGATGCCAAAATCAGGCTTGAATATGCCATTTATTTTTTACAAAAGAGTGGCTCTCATGGCAAAAAGATTTTTCAAATTACTACCAAAAATTTTTCAAAAGGTGTTTTTACTTTTTCAAAAAAACATCCATTTCGTGATTTGACAACGAGAAAACACTATTCAGGCGAGCACATGATTTCATTGATTGTGAACGGTGTCGAGCTGGTAAAACTTCAATTTTTTTTAACTAAAAAATGAGCGCAAAAAAATTCGTTTATTATTTTGGAGATGGTGCAGCAGAAGGTGATTCTTCGATGAAAAATCTTTTGGGCGGAAAGGGTGCAAACCTGGCTGAGATGTCTAAAATTGGCCTTCCGGTTCCTCTGGGATTTACAATCACAACTGAAGTTTGTGATGCCTATTACAAAAATAATAAAAAACTTCCCGACATCTTGAGATCGCAAGTTGAGTTAGCTCTAAAGCAAATCGAGCAAAATGTCGGAATGAAATTTGGTGATAAAACAAATCCACTATTATTTTCGGTTCGTTCTGGAGCGAGAGCATCAATGCCGGGTATGATGGATACAGTACTCAATCTTGGCTTGAATGATGAAACAGTTCTCGGTCTTGCTGGTAGAAGTAAAAATAGACGCTTCGCTTTTGATTCGTATCGTCGTTTCATTCAGATGTATTCTGATGTGGTGCTTGGCATAGATCATTACAATTTCGAAGTGATTCTTGATGAAAAGAAACATGAATTTGGAGCGAGTGCCGATACGGATTTAACTGAAGAAAATCTCGAAGAAATTGTTCATTTATTCAAAGCCAAAGTTAGACAGGAAAGTGATCGAGGTTTTCCGCAAGATGTGAATGAACAACTTTGGGGAGCCATTACAGCGGTTTTTGATTCTTGGATGAATAATCGTGCTATCACGTATCGCTCTATCAATAACATCCCGGCCGAATGGGGTACTGCTGTTAATGTGCAGTCAATGGTTTTTGGTAATATGGGAGACAGCTCTGCAACTGGAGTGGCCTTTACCCGCAACCCTTCAACTGGTGTAAAAGAGCTTTACGGAGAATATCTTATCAATGCTCAAGGTGAGGATGTAGTTGCGGGAATTCGTACTCCACAATCAATAACTATTCTCGGAAAAGAGCAGCTTGGTTCAACACTTCCCTCGATGGAAGAAACTATGCCGGATGTTTTTTCTGAGTTAGTAAGAATTTACCAAAAGCTTGAATTGCATTATCGTGATATGCAGGACATTGAATTTACGGTACAAAATAAGAAGCTCTGGATGTTGCAAACTCGCTCTGGAAAAAGAACTGCAGCTGCTGCAATTAAAATTGCAGTAGATATGGTGAGTGAAAAATTAATTGATAAAAAAGAGGCTTTGCAGCGCATAGAGCCAGAAAGTCTTGATCAGCTTCTTCATCCAACTCTTGATCCAAAAGCGAAAGTTCAGATTATTGCTAAAGGCCTTCCAGCTTCACCTGGTGCGGCTTCTGGGATCGTGGTTTTTACATCACAAGAGGCAGAAAGAAAAGCAGAAAATGGTGATAAAGTGATTTTGGTACGAGTCGAAACCAGTCCGGAAGACATCAAGGGTATGCATGTTTCGCAAGGAATTCTAACTGCGCGTGGAGGCATGACATCTCATGCGGCCGTTGTTGCTCGTGGAATGGGAACGCCTTGCATTTCCGGTGCTTCCAGCATTCAAGTTGATCATTCAGGACAATTTTTTACTGCCTCTGGTATTAAAGTTAAAGAGGGTGATATCATAACCATCAATGGTTCAAGCGGCGATGTAATGCTTGGTTCTGTTCCAACTTTAAAACCAAATCTTTCTGACGATTTTAAAACCATCATGCAGTGGGCGGATGAAGTAAGAATTCTTAAAGTGCGTACCAACGCAGATAATCCGTCTGATTGTCAAACCGCGCGTGATTTTGGTGCTGAAGGAATCGGCTTATGTCGAACGGAACACATGTTTTTTAACGAAGACCGTATCGTTGCTGTAAGAGAGATGATTTTAGCGGAAGAGCTTGGAGGTCGCAAAAAAGCGCTTGCCAAACTACTTCCGATGCAGCGTAAAGATTTTGTTGAAATCTTTAAGATTATGGCCGGATTGCCAGTCACGATTCGTTTGCTTGATCCACCACTTCACGAATTTCTTCCTCATAAAGATCACGAAATTGCTGAAGTAGCAAAGGTTGCTGGTGTTGAAATTGATTACGTAAAGCACAGAACGCATCAACTTCAGGAGCAAAACCCGATGCTTGGTCATCGTGGTTGTAGGCTTGGAATTTCCTATCCAGAAATTTACGAAATGCAGGCAAGAGCAATTTTTGAAGCATCATCAATCGTAAAAAAAGAAACGGGGCAAGATGTTTTGCTCGAGGTGATGATTCCCCTTGTTGCAATGTATAAAGAAATTCAAGTATTACGTGAATTGATTGTTAAAACTGAAAAGGAAGTCGAGAAAGAATTTGGCATTAAATTGCAGTATTTAGTTGGCACGATGATTGAATTACCGCGTGCGGCACTAATCGCTGATCAGATTGCTAAAGAGGCCGAGTTCTTCAGTTTTGGTACTAACGATTTAACTCAAACTACTTTTGGATTATCACGTGATGATGCCGGAAATTTTTTAGGACATTATCAGAAGTTTGGAATTTTTAAAAAAGATCCTTTTGCTGAACTTGATCGCGAGGGTGTTGGTGAAATCATTAAAATTGCGGTTAAAAAAGGAAAGGAAACCAGAAGCGATATCAAGCTTGGTATTTGTGGTGAGCATGGTGGAAATCCGCCATCAATTGAATTTTGTCACGATATTGGACTGCACTACGTTTCTTGCTCTCCGTATCGTGTTCCGATTGCTAGACTTTCTGCTGCCCGCGCCGCCCTTAAAAATAAATAACTAATGGACTTAAATTTAAAAAAACATCACGACGACCTGCTATTCCTGCCACTTGGTGGTGCCAATGAAATTGGTATGAATCTCAATCTTTATCATCTGGATGGTAAATGGTTGATGGTTGATTGTGGGGTTGGATTTGCCACAGATGTTCCCGGTGTCGATATGATGACACCAGATATCTCTTTCATCAAAGCGCATCGCAAAAACCTTATTGCAATCATCATCACACATATCCACGAAGATCATATCGGAGCTGTGCAGCATCTATGGCGAGAGCTTGAAGTTCCGGTTTACACTACCGAACTTGCAGCACATTTTTTGCGATCAAAGTTGGAAGAGTATAAGCTTGATAAGCAGGTTCCGATCCGCATCATTGACTCATCTCGAGAGTTAAATCTTGATCCGTTTAGAATTGAATTTATCGGTTTGACGCACTCAGTTCCTGAGATGAAGGCTCTTATTATCAGGACAAGAAAAGGTAATGTTCTTCACACGGGAGATTGGAAATTTGATCCCAATCCCGTTGTAGGGGAAGCTTCCGAAAAGGATAAAATTCGAGAATATGGAGATAGAGGAGAGATTCATGCTCTAGTTTGCGACTCAACAAATGCCTTATCCGAAGGTCATTCTCGTTCTGAAGGAGAGTTGTACGATTCTCTAAAGTCTTTAATTACCGGAAGAAAAGGCATGGTTGGAGTCACAACTTTTGCTTCGAACATCGCTCGTGTTCATACGATCGCTCGCATCGCTAAAGAGTTGGGGCGCAAGGTTGTGCTTGCGGGATATTCTCTTCATCGCCTCTACGAAGTTGCAAAAAAAAGTGGATATTTTCAAGAAGATTTTGACTTCATTTCAGATCGTGAAATTAAATTTTATTCCAAGCAGGAAATTTTGGTAATCTGTACCGGATGTCAGGGAGAGCCACTTGCCGCTACAAGAAAAATTGCCACAAAAACTCATCCCTCAATCCATTTTGCCAAAGGTGATTTGATGATTTTTTCATCTAAAATTATTCCCGGAAATGAGAAAAAAATTTTTGAAGTATTCGATCAATTTGCTAAAAGTCAGATTGACGTAATGACCGAAAAAGATCATTTTGTCCACGTCTCTGGCCATCCATCAAAAGATGAATTGCGAGAAATGTATGCCTTAGCGCGTCCGAAGATTGCCATCCCTGTTCATGGTGAATTTTTGCACACAAAATCTCATGCCGAAATTGCTGTGGAATGCGGTGTGCCAAAGGTTGTGAGTGTAGAAAATGGCCTGACGGTGAAAATTAATGGCGATGATTGGATGTCGTCAGAAACCGTTGGATTTGTGAAGTCTGGCTATTTTGGAGTTGATGGTAGACAGCTTGTTGATTTGAAGGGGGAAGTGATTAGAGAGCGCAGGAAGTTGGAATATGCAGGAATTATTATGGTTTCTTTGGCGGTTAATGATTCTTTAGAACTTGCTTCGGAATCACGTATTCTTTGTATCGGTTCTTACGACTTAAAGCGTGATCATACAGCAGAAGACATGATTAAAAAAGAAATACAATTCATTCTCAAAACTAAAGCCAAAGAGCTAGACTTGCATCGTGGCTTTGGTCTTAACTTCATCAAGAAAAAGAAAAAGAAACAGTTGCAAGAGTCGAAAATTATTCAAGAACTTGAGAAATCCATTCGTTCAAAAATGCTCAAGATTTTTGAAGACTTAATGGGCAAGAGGCCTGCGATTGAGGTGATGATTCATCTAGTTTCGTAAACATTTTCAAACAGCTCCTCAAGAAATCCTAGTATTTTAGAGGTTCCTAAGATTTAAATCTAACAAATTTGTGACATTTATTACTCTTGATACGACGCAATTTTCTAATATCGTGCAAAAAGCGGAGATTCAGCGGCAAGCCTCTGCTGAACTTTCTGAAGCGATTAAGGATGCAAAAAATAACTCTACGAAAGACTTGGTTACCAAGTGTGATTTGCGTTACGAAATCGATATTATGAAAAAAGATATTATGATAAAATTAGGCGGGCTGGTTATTGCTGGTATTGTTATCCTAGCGCTATTGATCAAATTGTAACTACTCGTCGAAATGTCGGATGTTTGAGATTCCTTCCAATCTGGAGCAAGAAATTTTACGTCTTAAGCGTGAACAAAATGCCGTGATTCTTGCTCACTTTTACCAAGATTCCGAAATTCAGGACATCGCTGATTTTGTTGGAGATTCTCTGGATCTTTCGCGCAAAGCTGCTGCTACCGATGCAGATGAAATCGTGTTTTGCGGGGTAAAATTTATGGCAGAAGTAGCTAAAATTTTATCGCCGACAAAAAAAGTTTTAATACCGGATTTTAAGGCCGGATGCAGTCTTGAAGATTCCTGTCCGCCAAAGCAATTTGCTGAATTTTGTAAAAAATATCCAGATGCAATCGTAATCACTTACATCAATTGCTCTGCTGAAATCAAGGCTCTGTCAGATATTATTGTTACTTCTTCGAATGCTAAAAAAATCATCGAACAAATCCCGCTAGATCAAAAAATAATTTTTGCTCCGGATAAGCATTTGGGTAAATATCTAGCAAACATTACTAATCGTGATCTGATTCTGTGGGATGGGAGCTGTATTGTGCACGAACAGTTCAGTGAGAAGGAGTTGGTGAAGTTAATCGTAAACCATCCCCAAGCCCTTGTTATTGCACATCCAGAATGTCCACAAAATTTACTTTCTTACGCTCATCACATTGGATCAACTTCTTCCTTGTTGCAATTTGTTGAAGAAAATCAGGGTGCGGAATTCATCGTTCTAACTGAGTTGCACATCATTCATCGTATGAAGCAAAAAAATCCGAGTGGAAAATTTTACGATTGTCCTTTTGTTGATAAGGCGGGATGTAGCCTGTGCAATAGCTGCCCATATATGCAGTTGAACAATTTAGAGAAGCTATATCTTGTGATGAAATTAGGTGATAAATCAGAATGTGGAGGAGAATTGCGAATGTCCGAAGAGCTGAGAATTAAGGCTGAATTGCCCCTGAGAAAAATGTTAGCGATGTCTTAAGGAGCCCCTGAAAAACCATCTTTTTCGGTAATTTTGTTGTCAGACCAATTTGCTCACGAGGCGCGTACCTCTAAGTACGCTTACCTGCTCGAAAATTTGTTGCCTAAATAATTTCTAAAAAAAAATCTAATTTTTAGAGATTCCCTTAAATTTGAGCACGGTCTCTAATTTTCTTTCATTGCACCTCGCCAACACAATAGCAAAAAATGCAAAACGAAAAATTATCCTATCTTCTGCGGCGTCTATTGGTAAGGTTCGTTGGTTTGTGTCTCGTAATTTTTTCCTTCGTTTTTACGCTCGCATTACTGAGTTTTAATTCAGACGATACTTCGTTCAACACTATTTCAACCGAAGATACAATTCAGAATTGGATGGGAGCTCTCGGTTCCCATATTTCAGATTTAGCCTTTCAGTTTGTTGGACTATCCTCCTTTTTCCTTTGTCTGATTATCTTTAGCATTGGCTTAAAAATGAGTAGCAGGCATGGGGTTAAGAACCTTACACTTAAACTCATACTGACCCCATTTTCTATCCTCTGCTTTTCGATATTTTTTTCTTCCCTCTCTCAGCCGAGTTGGTGGGAATTTAATGGTCTTGGTGGGGTAAATGGGCATTTCTTGCTCGCAAAAATTCCGTACCTACCAATATTTCTTAAGTCAATCTTGGCACTTCTTCTTGGTGTTGTAACAATCTCCGTTATTGCAGAAATCTCGCTTCATGACTGGATCTATTTTGTACGTTACGCACACATCACTATCAAATTTATCCTCGACAATATCGCAGAATCATTGAGAGGTAAAAAGAGTAATATCCGTCCGGTTGTAAGTAATAATGGTAAAGTAAAAAAATATCAGGTTGAGCAATTTGTTGAAAAAAGAATTGAGGAAGAAGAGAGCGGTGACTCTGATTCGATAGTGGAAGAAGAGGATATAGAATCGCTAAAACGAAGATTAAAATCCGGTGCGGGTAAGAGAGGGGA
Source organism: Rickettsia typhi (assembly GCA_945900795.1). GTDB lineage: Bacteria > Pseudomonadota > Alphaproteobacteria > Rickettsiales > UBA1997 > UBA2645. The sequence goes on from CAMDJN010000026.1 coordinate 9,843, forward strand.
AGGTAAAAGAAAATCTAGTTACCAACTTCCAATTGCTGACTTGCTCACGGATCGTTCCAACGAAAATAAAGATAAAAAAATCAGTAAAGAATTTATCGACAGCCAATCAAAAATGCTGTTGAAAGTTCTGGAAGATTTCGGGGTTTATGGTGCGTCTCTCGGGGCTAAAGTTGGACCGGTGGTTACTCTTCATGAGTTTGAGCCAGCAGCTGGTACCAAGGCTTCACGTGTTATTGGATTGTCAGATGACATTTCGCGTTCAATGAGTGCGGTTTCCGCCCGTATTGCGGTGATTAGTGGAAAGACTTCAATTGGCATCGAGCTTCCCAATCAGAAACGTGAGATGATTTTTTTCCGCGAGTTTATTGACGGAAAAGAGTTTAAATTTTCACCGAATCTTTTGCCGATAATTTTGGGGAAGGATATAGGTGGAGAGACTGTGATTGTTGATTTGGCGAAGATGCCACATTTGTTGATTGCTGGAACTACTGGTTCGGGCAAATCTGTTGGACTTAATGTGATGATTCTCTCGCTACTTTTTAAAATGCGTCCTGATGAATGCAGATTCATCATGATCGATCCTAAGATGTTAGAGCTTTCAATTTACGACGGTATTCCGCATTTACTTTCTCCTGTTGTTACTGAGCCAAGCAAGGCAATCATTGCTTTAAAGTGGGTTGTGGCAGAAATGGAAGATCGTTACCGCCTCATGTCTAGCTTCGCCGTAAGGAATATTGCTGGTTACAATGAAAAGGCTGAGAAGGCTATTTTGTCTGGTGAAAAACTGAATCGTAAAGTTCAGACTGGCTTCGATCCATCAAACGGTCAACCTATTGTTGAAGACATTGAGTTTGAACCAAAAAAACTTCCATTCATTGTAGTAATTGTTGATGAAATGGCTGATCTAATGTTGGTTGCTGGAAAGGAAATAGAAGGTTCAATTCAGCGCCTGGCCCAAATGGCGCGAGCTGCAGGAATTCATATCATCATGGCAACGCAACGTCCATCTGTTGATGTCATCACTGGTGTGATCAAAGCAAATTTTCCAACCAGAATTAGCTTTCAAGTTACCTCTAGAATTGATAGTAGAACAATTCTTGGGGCTCAGGGGGCAGAACAATTATTGGGGCAGGGTGACATGATTTACATGTCCGGGGGAAGTAAGATGACACGTGTTCACGGGCCATTTTGTTCTGATACTGAAATTGAAAATATTGTTAACTTCATCAAAGACCAAGACCTAAGTGAGTTCGGAGTTGGAGAGACTGTCTCTTTCGAATCTGTAATTTCAACGAAGGGTGCAGAATCCGGAGATGGAGAATCTGTGGATGGCGGCGGTAGCGATTCCGATCTTTATGCTAAAGCAGTTGTGATCGTAAGAAGAGACAAGAAGCCATCAATCAGCTACGTTCAGCGTCAACTTCGCATAGGTTACAATCGTGCTGCAATTCTGATTGAAAGAATGGAAGAGGAGGGAGTTGTAAGTTCTCCGAATATTTCAGGAAAAAGAGAAGTGCTGGAAGAATAGTCCTGGAGGCGTGAGTTAGTCCACCCTAAAAAACCTCCCCATCTCATATCCCTTTTGCCTTCATAAGACCTGCGCGGGACGTGGTCTCGCGGGGTTGGAAGGGGTATTTACCCATTCCACATGTTTCGCAGGAAATGCAAATAAATGATTTTAAAATTTAGTGAACGTTGGGAAGGGAGAATATCTCCCTTCCCGCGCCGGGTTTTGCTGAGCAATTGCCTCAGAGCGCAGAAACGCCAAAAGAAAAATGGCAGTGCCGGCTAAGTTTAAAAAATGACGAGAGTGGGATAGAATGCGGTGCACGAGATCTCCGATGTAGAAAGTGAACATCGTTTGTTGTGGGTTTTGCTTGTGGTTTGCAAATGTTTTGAAATGGACGAGTTCTTCGTTTTTTCCAATCAAATTACACCTTTTTTACGTAGACGTCACCAAATCCAGTGTTGATGAAATCATTGCTTGAGATGATTTTTCTCATCTTTTCTGGAGATACCCACTCCTTCAAAGCAAACTCCATTGATTCACCGGTTGAGTAGTTGCATAGAACATCTTTACTGATAGATATGATTCTATCGAGGCACTGCAATGCTTTATCAAGAGTTTCTGGAACTGTATACTCGTAACTGAGCATTTTAACTGGACGAGAAAGACCGCTCAGAACTTCTGCCTCATAACCCTCAACGTCAATTTTAACAAAATCAGGATCGCCAGATTTTTTGATAAGATTATCTAAAGTTGTGATTTCGATTTCTCCAACATTACTCCATTTTTGCTTTCTAAAACGCCCCTGTTTAACAGCACTCATCCACTCATCTGAGAATGTGGAAAGAGTGGTGGCATTGGAAACGTAAAATTTCTTTTTCCCTTCTGCGCCGCCAAGTCCTTTCTTAACAACCGAAATTTTATCTCCAAATTTTTTCTTCAAAATTTTTGCGCATGAGTCTTGCGGTTCGACAGCAACAACCCTTGCTCCAATTGCTAAAAAAGCTTCAACGCGATTTCCTACATGAGCACCAACGTCAAACACCAAATCACCCTTTTTGATGAAAGAGGAATAGAATTTGATTCGATTCTTCGCAGCCTCTTTTTCGCGCTTATTTTTCGTTAGAAAGTCAGAAACTTTTTTGGCTAATTTGTTAATTTTTTTTTGCATTCTTTGAGATAAGGTTTTCTTCATTTATTCAAGCAAACGGAATTAAGTTTAGGACATCAACTAAATTTTCTTTCAGCTTCAACTCCGCTCTAACTTTGCCATTTTGCGGATTGAACCTAAGATCAGATCGGTATGTCAATTCACTGCCAGAATGACCAATTGTCCCATCCTCGTTAGCTATAATTCCCAAATGATAGGTTTCTTCTGCATTGCTCCGATTCGTTTGTACGCTTTTGCTCCTGTCATGAACAGCGCTTTTTACCTCATCATTTTCAAACATTTTTGCACCCATAAATTGAGGTGCAAATTTCGCTAAATCCCCAACGGTTGATTTTAACCCACCTGCAGCACGAGTGTTTGAAATAAGGTTCAGAGCCATCTGACAGCCCCTCATGCTACGTCCGCAACTTTCGATTCTTTTTATTCCCTCAGGACGTTCAGTAAAATATCCGATGGCAAAGCGTGATGGATCTGTGTAATAGGAAGCCCTTGTATCTGTTTGAGTGTAGGTGCTTCTCAAGTCATTTGGATCCAGAACAAGAACGTGTAATGCTGCATCAAACACCTCTCCATCCATTGATACTTCTGGCGCTATCAACCCAGAGTTTTTAGCGACCACTTCGATTACCATCCCAGTTAAATCATATCCAAAATTGCCGTATTGGTGCTTACCATAAACCTCATCTTGCAGTTCTTGTTTTTTGGTACCAACGCGCTTTTCAGTTGTGTTTGCAATTGCGGAAAATGCCAAAGGTTGACCATCTGATTGGACTACCAAATCCATCACCTGTTGATCGTTCCTCGCTCCAAGACCATGAGTATGATTCAACAAATCGCGAAGAGTAATGTCTCGATAATGACCGTCTTGTTCTATTCTCCAAAATAGCTCGCTACAGACAGGATAAGCTTTTTTAAGCTCTGGCATAAAACCTTCTAGCCTACTTTCAATTCCATCGGGAAACCAAACCTTCGTTTGAGCACCGGTTTTCTTTGCCGTTAGTTCATTATCCCAAAGCTTCAGTAAAGCTGCCGCAGTAAATTGTTTGGTGATGCTACCAATGCCAGATACCATGTCCTTAGATGCTTGTGACGATGGATCATAAAAATTACTCGAACCCGAGTTATTATTACCGGATCGCCATCCCTAGTTCCCGAATATTTAACAGATCCAATAGTTTTGGTTTGCACACGAGCCACCATGAAGATAAAAGCTTCGATTTGATCTAGTGAAGCTGAGGTTCGTTCTGTCATTTTTGAATGAGTTGGTTCTGCGAATGTTTCGCAGGAAATGCAAATAAATGATTTTAAAATTTAGTGAATGTTGGGAAGGGAGAACATCTCCCTTCCCGCGCGGGACAAAATTAGTGTGGAATCACGTAAAAAATCACGGAATTTTCCTAACCCTAATGAGGATGAAAATGGGGTTCTTCGGTGGCGACGATTTACTTTTGTATTTTTTTATAAATATTACGATCCATTTCGACTATATCAACACTGATGTCGCAGCGTGTTGATGTTTTTGCTAAAGATGCTTCTAAAAGTTTTTGAACAGAAACAAAAACTTCTTCAGAAAGTTTTTGTCTGATTTCAATAGATCTGCCAGTAAGAATTTTTATTGTGATGTGAAGGAAGGAAGAGTTTAGTTGGTCAGACATTCCAACTAAATATTCGTTAAAAGAGAAGCTGCGCGCTTTGCACTGATTTGGATCCAAATTTCCTCCTTCGATATTCGGCATTAAGCTCTGAATTGTTTTTTCTATCTCCACAATTTTGTTAGAATTTATGTCGGAAGAGTGTTCTATGATGATGTGTGGCATTGGTATATACCGAATCTGATTCAACATACCGATCTTTTTTATCAGATTCGGTATATCGGGGATCCCCGCAAAGCGGGGCGCGACTCGTGTCGCGTACAAAATAAAAATTATACCCAATCAACTTCTTGAAGTTGGTTGGGTATATCAATTACAAAAGTTGGCAGATTTATTATAAAACTGTTGCACATGCAAACAATAAGACGCTATCGCTTTATCATACAAGGCCCTGCTATTTCTACCAACCTCTGTTACGTTTTGTGATCTTACCGTTGGTAAAGTCGTATCCTTGAACAGCATACGGTATCCTGCTACTATTAGCCCCGTTCTGTCTCGCCCCGCATCGCAATGTATGTATATCACAACTGGCTTATCTGTTTTGCGTAACGCGATTTCATGTATTTGATTTAGAAGGCTAGTGATCCATGAATTGTAATTCCCTATCACTGCCTTGGTGACAAAATTTGAGTAGAGAGGATGTTCTGATAGAAGTAAGCTGAGTGATAGGGTGGAGGTATTTATTGTCGTACCTAAGTTTGGATTGTTGGCGAAAAAATCTTTCTCCTTTGTGATTTCGCGATATTCATCTAAGTCAAGCAGACTGATATCTATTAAATAATAATTACTTAGCGGTGTGTGACCTTGCTGGTTAAGTAAATTATTAAAAGCCGATGTTAACTCAATGTAGGCAAAATCTTTTTTGCCATCTTTGAGAAGAAATGGATTATTGCCCCGGAAAATATAATTGCCTTTGACTGCATCAACTAATGCCACTCTATTACGATCAAATTCTTTTGAATTTTTTTGGATCAGAAAAAATATTAATATGAAAGCCAGTAACAATGCCGCGATAGTGTAGTAGAACTTTTTGAACTTCATTGCTTCTTCTTGTTGATAAAGTCGCCATCTTTATCGTGGATGTCAGTCTCGATCGAAAACAGTCCTAGTATGGTATCAAAAACATCTTGCTGACCATACTCTTTACGTTTTATTACGGATATTGGAATTGAAGCTTTTACGATCAGTGGAATATGCGCCTGTTCAGGTGGCAGAGGTATGCCAGGAGGCATTCCGTGAAATATGTGTCCATCTTCCATCAAAGACTCACCGTGATCCGATAAATAAATAAACACGTAAGGTACTTTTGATTTATCGAGTTTATTGATCGCCTTACCAACTACGTTATCCACGTAAAGGATGGTGTTATCATACGAGTTGTACAGCTGCTCTAAGCTACATTGATTAACTACATCAGCATCAAAACACATTGGCTTAAAACGCTGAAATTCAGAAGGGTATCTTTCGTGATAACTTGGTCCGTGACTGCCGCCGCCAAGATGCAGTATGATTAACCTGTATCCGGAAGTATAAGATTTGAGATTGTCGCTTAATAACGGCAAAACATCTTCGTCGTAACAAGTGCCTCCATGTCCACAATTTGTGACCTTCGTTTCTCCTACGGTATCACATATTCCATACAGCGTGTAATTAACGTAACAGGATGTGTGAATACCAAGTTTAGAGGTAATTGCTGGTAATGGCACATCGTGTTTGACCAATATCTCTGGTAATGCATATAACGTAGAACCGATACGTGCTACTCCGTTAAGCAAATGAAGGTTTTTTTCCTTCGATAAGATGGGATTGGTATTTTGTCTTTGATAGCCATACAGACTAAAATTTTGCTGCCTAGATGTTTCTCCAATCGCAAGCACAACCACCAGATTGTCCTGCGCTGAAATGTGGCCTGAAATTTTAACTTCCTTTGCATTCTTAGTAAAATATGGCCCAACAGAATGCTGTACAATGCTGCCAAAACTTTGTAAGAAGTTTAGTGGTATGAGGGTGTGTATTATGTATTTTTTGGAAAGATTGGCGGCGCGATGGATGCTATCGAACTTTGCATACAACAAAGTTATGCCAATGAGAAGCGCTGTAGCAGATAGTTTAAGTGAAGCTAATAGGTATTTTGTCGGCCTCTCAAATGTTATCTGAACAGATAGTATCACTAAAATTGGTAACACTATCAAGAATAAAAGATAGGGGATCATATGGACAGATAATAATCCGTGCACTTCTGTAGTGTCGGTGTAGATCATGTTCATAATCATGCTGCGATCTATTACAACATTGTACTTGGCTGAAAAATACGCCGCTACTCCACCCAGAATAATAAAAATAATTGCCAGAGGTTTAATCGTCCAACGATGGGCTAGAAGCGTGAATACCGCAGTGAAGGCGCATAACCCAATTATTAAAAATGTGGCTAGACCAATGTAGTCAACTTTGCCGCCAAGGTAAAACCATTTGGCGATTTTATCGAGGTTCAGAGCATTTAAGATGATATAAAGCGAGGCTGTGTATGTGATGCAAAATAATGTATGCGAAGCTCTAAACCTTAATTGTTTCATTAGTTAGTTTGGGTATGATTTTTATCTGTAAGAATTAAAGACCCCAGCCCAATTCTTTGCCGTAAGGATTCTACACTTTGTCCCTCATGAATATTCAAAAGAACGTGATTAACTTGATACCAGAAATTTTACTCACAGATTTTTTATTTTTTAATTGAGTGAGTTGAAATCGCTTCGCTCTTGCCTTTTCAGCATCGTAACATTTTTCTTTTGCTGTGCCGGTATTCTTTACCGACTGAGCATCAAATCAAAAAAACTATCATGACCCCCACCTTCATCTACGGTACCGCTTGGAAAAAAAACTCCACTGCCGACCTCGTCGAACTCGCGATAAAGTCCGGCTTTAGAGCCATCGATACCGCCAATCAGGCCAAACATTACAATGAAGCATTGGTTGGAGAGGCTTTGCTACGGGCGCACGCGAGCGGAATTGGACGCGAGCAACTTTGGCTGCAGTCGAAATTCACTTCGATCGACGGTCAGGATCACCACTTGCCCTACGATCCCAAAACTTCAATCGCAACTCAGGTACGACAATCTTTCGCGAGCACCATCGCTCATCTGCACACCGATTATCTAGATTCTTATTTGCTTCACGGCCCTTACAACCATCCGCTATTGGGCGCGGAGGATTTTGAGGTTTGGGAAGTTTTGGAAGAGCTCCATTGCAGCGGCGCCACGAAGGCGATCGGCATCAGCAATGTCAATTTGCCGCAGTTAAAAATATTGGTCGCAAGCGCGTCCGTAAAGCCGATGTTCGTGCAGAATCGCTGCTACGCTGTGAAGGGTTGGGATGCAGAGATTCGGAATTTTTGTCACGAACAGCAAATCCATTATCAAGGATTCTCACTGTTAACTGCGAATCCTCAGCTTGTGCAGAGTCAGGTGGTGAGAGCGATTGCGGAGAAATATGGGGTGGAGGTGGAGCAGGTTATTTTTCAGTTTTGTCGTCAGATTGGGATAATTCCATTGACGGGGACGTGTGATGAAAAGCATATGAAGGCTGATCTTGGGATTTTTGATTTTGAGCTTTTGGATGAGGAGGTAGAGTTGATCAAAAATCTACACTGAATCTTTTTTCAACCTTTGGCCCAGGTCTTCAGATGCAGATCGGAGTCTTTCCAATGACCACATGTTCAGTGTCACAGCTTCAACCCAGATCCGTCATTAGAACCATCCATAATTTCTACTAACCCACGCCAGACAAGGTCAGTTTGCTCCGCTTCCGATGCTCATGTATCGCTGATACATTCGTTTTTGCTAAAAACCGTCAAACGTTTTTTAACGCAAAAACCAGTTCTCACAAACCAACCATATTATGACCCCCAAAAACTGGACACCATTTCTCCCAATTTAGAGTTCTCTTTTTAAATATTTCCCCAATATTTTAAGGAGTAAAAAAATGCCAAAAGGTCAGAAAAATAACTACAGCCCTTCTTTCAAAAAACAGGTCGCTTTAGAG
>CAMDJN010000027.1 GCA_945900795.1 Rickettsia typhi
CAGGTACAATTTAGGAACCTAGACAACACGCTGGAAGGACTTATGTTTTTAAAAGTTTATCTTTTTATATACCAGAGCTACTTAAAATCTGACCATTTTCACTTTTTAGAAACCTCTGAAAAACCTGGATTTTTAGAGGTTCTCCACAAGACAACACAAGACAACTTACACCCATTCAACTTCTTGAAGCTGTATGGTTAAAATTAATTTCGATATGAATAACTACAATCTTACCCTGCCAGAAGAAGCATCCGGGGATAATCGTGTTTTCATCCACAGCTGTTGCGCACCGTGCGCCGGAGACTTAATGGAACGTCTGAAGGAATCTGGAATTGATCTCACAATTTTTTTCTACAATCCCAATATCCATCCAAAAAAAGAGTATGAGATCAGAAAAGATGAAAATAAACGTTTTGCAGACAAGTTAGGAATACCGTTTATCGATGGTGATTACGATGTACAAAACTGGTTCTCTAGAGCCAAAGGCTTAGAATTAGAACCGGAGCGCGGAGAAAGATGCACCAAATGTTTTGACATGAGATTCGAAAGAACCGCCCTGGAGGCGCATGAGCGCGGGTTTAAAATTATCACTAGCTCACTTGGAATTTCACGTTGGAAAAATATGAATCAGATCAATGAATCCGGCCTACGTGCCGCTTCTCATTATCCAAACATAACTTACTGGACATACAATTGGCGCAAATTTGGCGGAGCAGAGAGGATGTATCAAATCGCTAAAAAAGAAGAATTTTATAAACAGGAATATTGCGGCTGTATTTTTAGCCTTCGCGACAGCAACGAGTGGAGAGTGAAAAACGGAAGAGAAGAAATAAAAATTGGGGAAGAGTTTTATTTTAAGAACCTCTGAAAAACCTGGATTTTTCGAGGAGTTCGAATCGACGGCTTTAGCCGAAACGACGCATGCGTCGTTAGATGAGAACGAGCATGAACGAAGCAAATCTCTAGGAAGATCAGGGAGCCTCTAAAAATTAGATTTTTTTGAGAAATTTTTAGGCAACAAATTTTCGAGCAGGTAAGCGTACTCAGAGGTACGTGCTCGCGAGAAAATTTGGTAACAACAAAATTTACAAAAAAAGCAATTTGTAGAGGTTCCTTAAGAATTAAATGTAAGAACTAGAGAACCTTTTGTCTTCCTTTCCTCCAGATCATGATGCGCCTTGTCCACATCTTTGAATTTATATTCCGTGACATGCGGCTTTACTATTCCCTTTTCTACCGCAAGAAAAACTTCATTAGCTGACAATGCGAGTTCTGAGCGATTCGCTTTATACGAGGCCATTGTTGGACGAGTGATGTAGAGTGAATTAGTCACTAACCGATCTAGATCAAGATTCTCGGTTTTACCCGATGACTCACCAAAGCTAACACAAATTCCCATCGGCCACAAACATTCCAAAGATTTATTTAGCGTATCCTTTCCTACCCCGTCATACACTATTCCCACTCCTGAATGATTGGTAATTTGCGCTACCTCATCAACAAAATTGTGAGTTTTATAATTGATCACATGTGCACAACCACTTGATTTTGCCAACGAAATTTTATCATCCGATCCTACCGTTCCTATTACCTCGATACCCAAATGCCTCGCCCATTGACACAAAATATGACCAACCCCACCTGCTGCTGCATGAACTAGAATTCTTTTTGCTCTTGCGGCAACATAAACACGATGTAGCAAGGCATGAGTCATTAGCCCCTTATACAAGCATCCGGCAACTTGTGAATCACTGAGACTGGCTGGCGGAACTACTAAGTGATGTTGATTGATCGCTCTTTTTTCTGAATATGATCCGATTCCTCCAGTAGCATACGCCACTCTGTTTCCAACTTTAAAATCAACTACACCGGGCCCAACTTCCTCTATTACGCCACATCCCTCCATTCCAAGTATCGCAGGCATTGATTTAAGAGCATATTGTCCACGCCTAAACGACACATCAAAAAAATTAATACCGACAGCGCCATGTCTGATTACCACTTCATCTTTTTTTGGTTTTGGGTCATCAATTTTTTTGACTTTTAGATGACCTGCGCTGCCTGGTTTTTCTAGGAGAATTGCTTGCATTTGATTGATTTATTTTACTACCCCTATCACAGATAAATTCCTACCACAATCAGATTCTCCATTGTGGCAACTTCTTCTAAAGCTAAAGAATTTTTCTACCTCTTTGTAAGTATCAATTTTTAGATTCTGAATTTTTATTACACCCTCATCAGTTAATTTTTTTTCAACATAAGCAGGAAGATCAAATAAATATTTTCCTTCATTTCCGTTAATAAAAAAAATCTGATTATTTGCAGACTCTCTCATAAAATCTTCAAAAAAATCTACAGAAACTTCGTAGGAATTTTGTTGAATCATCGGTCCGATTATAACAGAAATATTTTCCGCTCCCAAATTCTTCATCGCCGCGATTGTTGATTTTATTATGCCAGCCCTCGCTCCTTTCCATCCAGCATGAGATGCACCAATTACATTTTTTTGTTCATCAAACAATAAAACTGGCGCACAATCCGCTGTGATTACACCTATCACAACATCACTCAAATTAGTGACTAAGGCATCCACTTTCGGTAAATTTTGATCACCATAAATTTTTCCCTGCTCATCAATCACAGCAACTTCGCAACCATGAACTTGGTTAAGTAATAATAAATGACTAGCTTCAAATCCAATATTAACAAGGGCACGATTCGCATCTTTACGATCAGCAAGCTCTCGATCTATAATACAATTTTTTCCAAAAAAATTAAATTTTATTGTCATATTTTGGATCTAAAAAACCTTAGTTTTTGTAGATATTCTTGAGGGTTCTTTATTTTAACTAAAGAACCTTTCGGAGTAAAAAACATGTCGTGAAGCCTTGTCAACAAGAACCTCATAGATGCTCCAATCAAAGCAATTTTAAGAAATCTCTTTTCTGAATCCGAAAATTTCCTAATCAATTCATAGCCAAGAATCATTGCGTCAAACTTCTCTTCAATAAAATTATTTTTCTCATCAAAACACCAGGCGTTTACAGTGATTGCAAAGTCATAAATCAACGAATCAGTTGCTGCAAAATAAAAATCTATTACACCACTAACTTCATTTTTATCAAAAAACACATTATCCGGAAAAAGGTCAGAATGCACAGCGGAGCTTGGTAAATCAAAGTTCCACGAATTGTTTAAAAAATTTAAATTCTCTAAAATTTCCTCACGAAGGTTTTGTTCATAATCATTTACTAGGTGATCAAACTTAGAGAATAAGCTCTTCCAGCCATTTATTCCCAACTCATTTTCACGAATAAACGAAAAATCTCTCGCCGCAAGATGTAGCTTTGCCAAAATTTTTCCGATTTCAAAACAGTGATTTTTTGTAATTGTAGAGTAACAACCATCATCTTCCGGCTGCAACGTTTTACCGCTCAAGAAGCTCGCGATGATAGATTTTTTTTTCTTAATTTCTAATAGTGCTACGCCGAAATTATTAAGAATTGGATTCGGACAGCAGATTCCTTTTTGAGCAAGATGTAGTTTGAAATTGATAAAAAACGGCAACTGAGTTTTATCGATGCGAGCTTCGAAGACGGTAAGTATAAATTTTTGTTCGATACCATTTTTTTCGGTCACCAAAATGAAATTAGAATTATCAATTCCTTCAATGATTTCCTTAAATTCTACCAACTTCCCCAGATCATAATTTTGTAGGTGAGAAGAGATTTCTGATATCGTAAGCTTAGTGTAGACCGCCATAAATTATGTGTGAATAAATTGAAGGAACCTCTAAAAACAGGCTCCGACAAAACTTTGCTTGATCCATTTTAACTTTATGGCACCTCTAAAAATTGAATTTCTTGAGGAATTTTATCTGACAACAAAAAGGTAAGGTGAAGTCAGAAATATGCATTTCATGCTGATATGCTATAAGAAAAGCGATTTTGAAAACGCCCTTTAAGAATCCCCCTTCTTATCTCCACCTTCTCCACCACCTTCTCCACCACCTTCTCCACCATCTCCGCCACCTTTACCACCACCCTTACCGCTATCTCCAAACTTCTTCTCTTCCGGAGATGAGGCCACTCCTTCTCTAGCATGTTCTACAGCATTTTTACCAACACCCTTCGCAACATTGCCAACACGCTTCTGGAAGCCCTTAATAACACCGGTAGCATTTTTTAGCATAGCAACAGCATTAGGCGACCCATCTTTTGGCAGAGATCCTCCAACCAACTCTTTCGTCATCCCCGGAATCTGATCCATAAATTTGCATAACACAAACATGATCAACATTCCTTTGATTATCGTTATGACTCGCTCTTTGGCATTCTCTGAAAATAGCTCTATTGCTATCGGAATCCTAATTCCGAAAAACTCTAATCCAGGAAATTTACTAAATTTATCGAATGCCATTATACAGGCAACGCTGTCATCTAAAGGATTCACCAACACTTGACCTTTTTTGTCACAGCTAGGGGGCTGACCATTCACATCGTATGGAACCACGGTCCCGTCGTCATTTTTACATATTGTATCACAAGTCATAGCCTTGAACGGCCCCTCTCCCTCAAACGTTGCGCTTCCAATCATACTGCGGTCAAACACAATTAAAAAAATTGCAATGTAAGCAAAGAGTATGATTGGCTGCACACAAAACCCAATCATGTGAGTCATCCACTTATCCACCATCTCCTTGTACTTTGCGAATAATGCACATGGCACTATGATTGGAGTGACAAAAACAAAAATTATGATTGCGATACAGGAACACAGAAAAATGTGAAGCGCGCGTAAAGTTGCGGCAATAAAGAATATACCAAAAAACATCACACCCATCGCGACATAGATCCCCAACGGCCCAGTAAAGAACGAGGCAAGCACGAGCATAGTAGCGTTTGCTACAGTGGCTTGCGGACCAAAGCCAAGATAGCGCATAATTTTGCAATCAAGCGTATCCCATATTGCCAAATATTCTTTTCCTGGGGGATAGGTTCTACCTGAAGAGATCTGCGTTCCATCAGTCAATGTAATTTTACCGAATTGACATCCATCTTGTTTTGACTTCGATTTATCCGTTTCGATCTTGAAGATCATACGCGAAATATTTGATGAGACGTTGTAAACACCATCAAAAAATCTTGCCTGCCAGGCATTTCCCAGCGCGAAATACATCACCAACCCTATCTTCACCAAATAGAGCAAAACATCCTCCTTCTTCCTGATATCATTTTTCATCACAAGCAAGTTCATACCATAAAACATCACGGACAACACAACTACAAGCTTAACCACAAATCGCAACTTATCCTGAACTTCGGTAAAGAATGATTTTAATTTTACCTGATTACCTTTTTTGTAAGGAAAATAACCGCTACTAGAATAGTATTCTCCCGGACAGCTATCTGAAGAAAAACTATATTCATTATATCCTCCGCACTTGCTATGACCAGCACGATTATAAAAAATATTCTCTATAGTCTCTTTTACACATTGAGCTATCGGCGCACCAAAATGTTTCAATGACCCACCTATCGGGGCACCCTCGTAAGAAACTTTATTTTGTGAATCTCCGACAAAATCCAAACAAGCCGTGGAAAGATATGGTGAGCCTGGCTCTATTTTATACTTAAAAGATGACCCAGTCCTGACGCAATGTTTTAGATATTGGCAATAATTACGACACGATCCAGCCTTGCTGTTGTAAGTACAATCTCTTTCTCTGATTTCACTTTTTCCTCCACAATTTCCGCTTTGAACATCTGCAATAGAAATTATGTTCCATCTCTCTTCCTTAGCATCCCATATACCATCTTGGTAGTAATCACACATATCAGAACCAAGCCCTAGAGCAAAATTGTATGGGCAAAGACTATAGGTTTCGGCACAAGATAAGCGACCATTATCACGACTTTTTGTAGAAAAAGATATGCCGTCTATAGAACATTTATAACCAACACGACAAAATAATTTTTTTGATTCTGTGCTGAGAGGTTGTTTATATTCTATGCAAACATACTCTTGGCTTCTTCTGTTACAACAATCATAGGCTTGCTTGACTTCATTTAGGCGCTCCGGAGTGAATGGCTGCTTTGTTAATGGATCACGCTGTCCTGGTCTAGCTTCGTATCTTTCACATCCAAACTTTCCCGCTTCCGATCCTCGCATGTAATATCTTTGCTTTGGATAACCTCCGCCAGGCAATTTCGTCATTACGTCATAACAAATACTGCGTGAACTAAAATTTTTAGGGGTAAATGCTTCGGTAAATGCTTCTTCAATACCATTTGAGCTAGTGCCATCACTATAATTATCTTCCACTTCAACACCGCCGTAAAACCATTCGCGATACGTTTTATCACCGAGATTAAGCTTAACTGAATTATCGGGATTTCTAAAATATTCTGCAATTTTTAAGTAAACCACCTGCTTATAATCCGGAGTACTGAAGTCGAATTCCTTTACATTTGCCTTCATCCAATTATGGCCACAAAGTCCGCTATTTTTACTGACGTAATCTGCCAAATCGTAAATGATCTTCAACTGCCCAAACGCTGTTCCTAGTGATGCTAGCGCTCCCACAACATACAAACCGCAAGACGCCTTGAATTGAGCTGCATATCTTGTAGCTTTGGCGACTTCGTACAAATCAAGCAATGGTGATGGTGTATACCTTATATTAGGACTAGCTCTGCCGCAGTTTATATTCATCGCATAAATCGCGGCTTTAACCGGAGCGTAAGATGAAATAGCAACCGTTAGACATACGGGATTTGATAAATCAAATCTAAGATCATCTCCGACCTTAAGAGGAATAACTGAAATACCATCCAACCCAGCTACATCACCGGCTTTACTACACGACCTTATTCTTTCAGGACCATACTGATTATCAGCATAAGAATTGGTTGAGGTAAAAAGAAAAGTGAGGATGACGAGGAATACAGTAAAACAGCTTCTAAGAGCCCGCTTCAGAGATGTAGGTTTTTGATCTGTAGAATTTTTGATTTCATTCACTTGGCAGAGTCCAATCTATTAAAATCTGCGCCCAAGATGCGATACTGGATTTATTTTACCTTCATTTCCTTCCATCATTTCCTGCATTTTTTTCGGATCAATTTTTCCGAATTTATTCATCATTTTTTGCATCTGTTTATATTTTTTTAATAGGCGATTAACCTCCTGGATTGTACTTCCCGCCCCTTTAGCAATTCTAAATTTACGAGAAGAGCTTAGAATCTCTGGCTTAATTCTTTCTTTTTTTGTCATCGATAAAATTAACGCCTCTTGAACTTTTATTTCTTTTTCAAGATTTCCCATCTCACCAAGATATTCTTTTATCTTACCAGCTCCAGGTAGGAATTTCATGATTCCACCCAGCCCTCCTATTTTCTTCATATTGCGAATTTGAGATAGGAGATCTTCCAAATCAAACTGTCCTTTTTGCATCTTCTTTGCCGCCTTTTCCATCTCGACAGAATCAAAAATTTCTTGAGCTTTTTCTACCAAAGAAACCACATCTCCCATCCCAACAATTCTTGAAGCAATACGATCAGGATTGAACTCTTCCAACTCATGCAACTTCTCTCCGACACCAATAAATTTTATCGGACAATTGGTTGCAGCCCTCATTGTCAAGGCTGCGCCACCTCTAGTATCGCCATCAAGACGAGTAAGAATTACCCCGGTTAATTGAAACTTTTCGTTAAAATTCTTTGCAACATTGATTGCATCTTGACCGATCATGGCATCGATCGTAAGTAAGATTTCCGTAGGCTCAACCGCGTTTTTAATTTCTAAAACCTCCTTCATCATCAAATCATCAATATGCGTTCGACCAGCAGTATCAAGAATCAGAACATCATAAGCACCATCAAGCGCCATTTGCTTAGCTTCTTTTGCTAATTCCAAAGGTTTTTTGTTAGGATAAAATGGTGAGCAATCAACTAAGATTTTTTCAGATAAAATTCTGAGCTGATCTGCAGCAGCTGGCCTGTAAGTATCGAGAGATGCGACTAAAACCTTTTTATGTAACTTATTTTTTAAATGAAGCGCTAACTTGCCGGAAGTTGTTGTCTTGCCAGCGCCTTGCAAACCCACCATTAAAATTACAATTGGCGGACGAGCTTTAAAATTAATCTCGGACTTTTCGCTACCAAGCAATTTTACTAACTCATCATGAACAATTTTTATCACCATCTGACCAGGTGAAACACTCTTCACCACCTGCTTTCCAAGCGCTTCGCTCTTTATTTTTTCGATGAATTCTTTAGCAATCGGAAGCGCTACATCAGCCTCAAGCAAAGCGATACGAATCTCTCGCATTGCAGCGTTCAAATCATCTTCTGATATGAATTTCTTTCCAGAAATCGCATCAAAAATTTTTGTAATTTTGGAAGAAAAATTATCGAGCATATACCAAACGCAATTGAAAATACCAAACTCTGTTTGGTATGAGGACCAAGCAAAGCGTGGCGTCGCTAGTGCGACGTAAAGATAAAAACTTAGTGATTTAAGATAATTCGAACAATGTCTGCCACTCCAATTCCTGCCTCATTCTGCATCTCATCAATTTTGTTTTGTTCGATGAATTTATCTGACATAAAGAGTGAGCGGAGTTTGAAATTTTTTTGGTCGGACAAACCAGAAGAAAGTATGAACTGAGTTACTGCCGAGCCAAATCCGCCAATCACTCCTTCTTCAATCGTAATCAGTAATTCATGATTTTTGACTAAGTTTGTGATCAGTGCATGATCAAGAGGCTTAGCGAAACGGGCATCAGCAATTGTGATTTTTATTCCCGAAGATTCTTCCAGAATTTTTCCTGCCGCTAAAACATTACTCAAAATTGTGCCATAAGAAATTACCGCAACCCTTGATCCTTCTTGTATTACGCGACCTTTGCCAATTTCCAGAATTTCATCATCAACAAAATTTATTTCACAATCAGCCTCTCCGCGAGGAAAGCGAAAAGCGGACGGACGATCGTCAATCACATTTGCAGTGTTAATCATTTTTATCAATTCTTGCCCGTCAGAAGCAGCCATCAAAATAAAACCTGGCAAGTTAATAAGGTAAGCAATGTCGAAAGATCCTGCATGCGTTGGACCATCAGCACCAACGAATCCGGCCCGATCAATTGCAAAACGGACTGGAAGTTTTTGCACCGCAACATCATGCACGACTTGGTCATAAGCGCGTTGCAAAAAAGTTGAATAAATTGCGGCATAAGGCTTCATGCCCTCACATGCAAGCCCAGCAGCAAATGTAACTGCGTGCTGTTCGGCAATTCCTACATCAAAAATTCTTTTTGGATGATTTTTGGCAAAAATGTCTAGACCAGTTCCACCCTGCATTGCAGCGGTTATAGCAAGAATTTTTTCGTCTTTTTTTGCTAACTCAGAAAGTCTTGTACCAAAAATTTTGGAATAACCTGGGTGAAGAGTTTTTGCTTTTTCTTGAATTCCAGTTTTAGGATCAAACTTTGCGACCGCATGCAGCCTATCTTCGGAAGGCATCACGTCGAGATAGCCATGACCTTTCTTCGTAATACAGTGAATAAGAATGGGATCCGTCGAAACATCATCACGAATGTTTTTTAGAATAGGTACCAACACATCGAGATTATGTCCGTCAATAGGTCCAATGTAGTAAAATCCCATCTCCTCAAAAATATTTCCACCCATCCACCATTCCTTCGCAGCCTTTTCAAATTTACGCGGAAAACGTGAAATTGAATCTGGAAATTTTTTGGAAATTTTTTTGGTTAAATCCCGAATTTTGAGATATGATTTCGAGGAAACTAGGCGAGAGAGGTAGTGGGACATTGCGCCGGTTGGGGGCGCAATTGACATGTCATTATCATTTAAAATTACGATTAAACGATTGTCGTGAAAAAATTCCTCCTCTAGCGCTCCCGCATTATTCATAGCTTCAAATGCCATTCCGGCACTCATTGCTCCATCGCCAATTACCGCAATTACATGCGATTTTTCTTTTTTGAATTTTTTTGCAACTGACATGCCTAACGCAGCAGAGATGGAGGTAGAACTATGTCCAGCACCGAATGGATCATATTCACTCTCGCTTCTTTTGGTAAATCCTGACAGACCATTTGGCTGCCTGATTGTTGTGATTTTATCTTTACGATTAGTGAGAATTTTATGCGGGTAGGATTGATGCCCAACATCCCAAATCAGCTTATCGTGCGGGGTATCAAAAACGTAGTGTAGTGCGATTGTAAGCTCAACGACACCAAGCCCAGCGCCAAGATGTCCTCCGGTTTGCGAAACAGATGAGATTGTTTCTTGTCGTAGCTCATCAGCTATTTGCTTAATTTCTTCTAGAGAAAATTTTTTTAGATCTGATGGAGTATTGATTTGAGTAAGGAGCACTTGAGTGATTCTTGCAGCTGTTCTTTAGAAACCTGTCTAAGAGCCTGTCTAGCAAGGCATACTTAAACTTCGTAAATTAAGTATCCCTAGTATCCCGGATGACAGGAAGGGTGAAAATGCCCGGAATGTATATACCGAATCTGATTCAACATACCGATCTTTTTTATCAGATTCGGTATATCGGGGATCCCCGCAAGCCAAGAATTCTTGGGGGGGCGACTCGTGTCGCGTACAAAATAAAAGCTTATACCCAATCAACTTCTTGAAGTTGGTTGGGTATAAACGCTGCTAGCTAACAGTGTCTAAATCTTTTTTGCTTTAATTTCGTCAGCAACATGCGATGGAACAGGTTCGTAAGAATCAAATTCCATGCTGTAGCTTGCTCTTCCTTGTGAAAGCGAGCGAAGGCTGTTTACATAACCAAACATTGCAGCAAGCGGAACTTTTGCCAGAATAACCTGTGCCACATCACGCGCTTCAAGATTCTGAATTTGGCCACGACGTGAATTGATATCACCAATTACATCACCCATATATTCTTCCGGCGTTACAACTTCAACTTTCATTATCGGCTCAAGAATGATGGCATTAGCCTTCTCCATCGCCTCTCTAAAGGCATAACGAGCTGCAATTTCAAAAGCTAAAACGCTTGAATCCACATCGTGATAAGAACCATCTATCAAAGTTGCCTTAAGTCTAACAACTGGATATCCTGCCAGAGAACCCGTTTCTTTAGCCAATTCCAAACCCTTCTCGACACCAGGAATATATTCCTTCGGAACCCTTCCACCGACTACTTTACTTTCAAAAATAAAATTCTCTTTTGCGTCAGCTGGAAGTTGCTCAAAAATAATTTTAACTTTTGCGAATTGTCCAGAACCGCCACTTTGCTTTTTGTGGGTATAATCGATTTCAACTTTTTTGGTAATAGTTTCGCGGTAAGCTACTTTTGGTTGGCCAATATTTGCTTCGACCTTAAACTCACGCTTCATACGATCGATGATAATTTCGAGATGCAGCTCACCCATTCCTTTCAAAATAGTTTGACCAGATTCTTGATCCGATTCGATACGAAGAGAAGGATCTTCTGAAGCCAACCGAGATAGGGCAATCCCCATCTTTTCCTGATCAGCAGTTGATTTCGGCTCAACTGAAACTTCGATTACAGGTTCAGGAAATATCATTCTTTCCAAAACTATGTTGTAATCTTGCTCAACCAAAGAATCACCAGTTGTAGTGTTTTTTAAACCAGCTAGAGCGACAATGTCACCAGCATGAGCTTCTTTAATATCTTCACGATTATTGGCATGCATCAAAAGAATTCTACCAACTCTTTCTTTGGAATTTTTTGTAGTATTAACCACTCCAGTTCCACTGTTAAGGATTCCAGAATAGATACGGACAAATGTTAGCGATCCAACAAAAGGGTCTGTCATGATTTTAAATGCAAGACCGGTTAGCTTTTTGTCATCACAAGTAATATTGACGATTTCATCATTTTTAAGATTGATCGCAGGAATTTGTTTGATGTCTTTTGGGCTTGGAAGATAGTCCACAACAGCATCAAGCAATGTTTGAACACCTTTATTTTTAAACGCGGTACCATTCAAAATTGGCACAAAAGCACCAGAAATTGAAGCTTTGCGAATACATTTTTTTAGATCCGCTTCTGAAATTTCTTCACCAGCGAGATATTGTTCCATCAAAGCGTCATCTTGCTCAACGGCCGCTTCAACAAGTTGTTCACGATATTCGTTGGCCTTATCTTGCAAGTGAGCCGGAATTTCTTCATATGTAAAATCAGCACCCATTGTTGCATCTTTCCAGACTACAGCTTTCATCTTAACCAAATCAATTAAGCCGCCATAATTTTCAGCTTCATCTATTGGGAGTTGAATTGGAATCGGACGAGCACCAAGTCTGGTTTTCATCATGTCAACACAGCGATAAAAATTTGCACCTACGCGATCCATTTTATTAACAAAACACATTCTAGGAACGCGATATTTGTTAGCCTGACGCCATACAGTTTCTGATTGCGGCTCGACACCGGCAACGGCATCAAATACTGCAACTGCACCATCTAATACGCGAAGCGAGCGCTCAACTTCGATGGTAAAATCCACGTGGCCAGGGGTATCGATGATGTTAATGCGGTGCTCTTTCCAAAAGCATGTTGTTGCCGCAGAGGTGATTGTAATACCCCTTTCTTGCTCTTGCTCCATCCAATCCATTGTAGCAGCACCATCATGCACTTCACCGATTTTATGGGACTTTCCCGTGTAAAAAAGAATACGTTCAGTAGTGGTAGTTTTACCGGCATCGATATGAGCCATGATTCCAATATTGCGATATTTTTCGATTTCGATTTGACGAGCCATACAGTGTTAAAGAAATAAGATTAAATTTAATTTTGGTAGCAGTCTTCAGTAGCAGTCTTCTGGGGATTTTTTAGGTTTTTTTCGGTAGGTTTTTTATCCACTACAACATGGGAGGCTTCGCTTGTGCGAAGTAAACAAATAAAAAATACCTAAAGTCCAAGGGGTTTTGGTATATTTCTAGCTTCCTAATTGACAAGAAGGATTTTACGCAAATTCGCCAATAGTGAGATCACCGGTTTGTAAATTACAAAATGCTTCCTTTTGCCATCTACGAGAGTTAGAGAACCAAAATTTGAAATCGTATGCAAGCCAAAATTGTAAGTATCATGCGGGTTTGGCATAATCTCCTTCACCACTTCTTCATAAAAGCTTTCTTCACTCAACTCAAGGATTCGGTTAATAACAATTGAACCACCGTAAGTTTTAGAACAATTTTGAGCAGGACGATAAATCTCTTCTCCGATTTTAAATATCGTTCCCGCAGAACGTGAAGACGTGGGATTAATTTTAACGGGGTTTTTTGGATGCTGCTTAAATTCACCAAAAAGAGAATCGGAAAACGCTATGTGAAGGTTGGAATTTTCACCTTCATTGGTTGTATAAAATATCCAAAATTTATTTTTGTAATGTAAAATTGTTGGATCGACTACGGCTTGATTAGAAAAAATTTCATGCATTTTTTCTAGCTGCAAGGTGGCTTTATCAATGCGATAAATAATTAGTTTTTTTGATTTACATGATTCACATATCACACAAATCTCATTCCCGACATTTATCACGAAAGGATAAGAAAGGTGCCTCTTGTCATCCAATACTATTCTGGATTTTAACGGCTGTGAACTAGTATTAAATTCAGCAATTGCAATTCTACCTCTTTTAAGAAATTTTGAATAATCTTCAAAGATGATAAACTTTTTTCCCGCGATATCAAACCCAAACGGATCAGCATGGAAGCTTGTACCTTTCGGGGTCGGAAGCCAACAAATTTTAGCTTCTTTATTCAAAATATCTTGAATCGGGAAATGCAAAATACCGATATTCCACTGCTCGTAATAAAATATTTTTAAAAATTTATTGAGGATTTTTTTTACAAATCCCACCCCCGTATCTCTCATGTAAGAATGGTAAGAGCAGTAGTGATATTTTCCTCTCAGCCTCTCCTTTATCAGATTAAAATTTGCAGTATTTTTATAGCTCAAAATTCTAATTTTGAATTTGTTCGGATAAAAACTACACAAGAAGTAAAAGTAGAGATTGTACTCTGCGGCACTGTAAGAATTCTCGCATTTTTTTAGAAAAATTTTATAAAATGGATCACCACTACCATCATGCTTTTCAACTTTTAAAAATAAATCCTCGATTACTGATCTCTGTAGCATCATGTGATGACATATTCCAGACACTAATCCCGATAATTGCTTTTTGCTTGCTTCCGAACTTAAAGTAACCCTCTCTGTTAATTTTTTAGAAATTTCGCATACCGGTTTTTTACTAAACAATTCTGGCAATTTTTCTTCAATCTCCGGCAATAAAGATTTAATATGATTGAGCGTAGCTTGATAAAATACTGATCGATGCAAGTTCTTATCTTTACTCAAATTATAGAGCGGCAAACCATCTTCGAAAAAATTTATTTTTCGCAAGAAAACAGTATCAGCATCTACAACCAAAACATCCGGCAGGATATCCGGAATAACAATTGCCGAATATAGTTTTAGTAATTGTTGAAAATTCCATCCAACATTACTCTTGATTAACTCAGATACTTCTTGATAGGAAAAAGGAAAGAGGGACTCATCAAACCACTCAGCGCGATCTGTGAGTTTTGTCTTAGAAGCAACGATGATACGACGAACGTCGGGAACATTTTTTTTGATTGCCGCAATACAGTGATTTAAAATATCTAAATCCTTCTCATGCGCCGGAATTACTACATCAAAAGCCTTTATCGATTCCATGACTGATAGATCAACTTTAAAGTCTGATGCAGCTTTATTCCAACAATTTCTGCAGAATAATTTTGGAAGAATTTTTTGTAAGCTGCAACGGCGAGGCTTCGTGCAAAACCTTCGTCCTTACTTAACCTCTCAACCGCATCCGCAACTAACGTTGGCACTTGACCAGCATCCGCTTTCGTAACTTTTATTCCATCAATTCCTTCATCAATAATTTCATCCGGACCCCAAGAGTCACTAGTAATAATTGGGGTTGAGTAAAGCATCGCCTCAAGCAAGACAATTCCAAAAGTTTCTCCGAGAGAGGGAAGGAGGAAGAGGTCGATTGATTCAAAAAAAGTTTTTTTATCTTCGGTCCATCCCAAAATTTTAAAGTTTTTTTCCAAACCAAGTTTTTTTGCTAATTCATTAAGACCTTTCTCCATCGGACCAATTCCGCCAATCACATATTCACACTCAATACCGCGATCTCGTAAAATTGCCATCGCCTCTACCACCTTATCAAAAAGCTTTTCTGGATAAAGACGGCCCAGAGATCCGAGTCTGATTGGATTACGAAAATTTACTTTGTTGATAGGGCTAAAATTCTTCGGCACTTCAATCATATTCGGAATAACAAAGGCACGATCTGGAGACTTTCCGGCTTTGATTAATTCTTTACTGAAGTAAGAATTTACGGTAAAAACATAATCGGCTTTGAGAAATTTTTTTGGATTAATTCCATGATCAAAACCAATAATTGGAAATTTTTTTATTGCAAAAAAACGAGCAATACGAACGAGCGATAATGCTCTTCCGGAGTGACAAATTGCAATATCCGGCTTAAAGAAGAAAAAAATCACAACGAGCCGTAACATTGAAAAAATGTCAGCATTACCAAGTGCCGGAACTTCTGCAAATTTCGATCCCGCCTCTTTAAGACCATCAGCTAAAATCATCCCTTTTTTCGTAACTGAAAATAACTCATCACCATTCAAGATTAGGTACTTTGCCTGATCGATAAAACACCTCTCCACACCAAGAATCTGCTTGTCATTCTTAGATTTACTGTAATTGAAAAGTATGTTAATGATTTTCATTAAATTAGTTTTATCGCTTGATTAAATTTGGGATATTTTTGCGATACCTATCACTTTCCGATTTGGAGTCATTGAATCTGACGAGCTCTTTACCGCCAAGTCTGAGGCCTGACGTTGCTTTAACCTTTGCTGGATTGATTTGCGAGCCTTTGTACAAAACTTCGAAGTGAAGGTGTGGGCCGGTTGACCTACCTGTACTACCAACGTAAGCCACAACTTCTCCCTGCCTAACTTTTGAACCATTGTGAAATTTTCTATTGAACCTGCTAGCATGGCCGTAAGCTGTCGAGTAGTCTGCGTTATGTTTTATTTGTACATAATTTCCATAACCACCCTTAATGCCATAATGGACAATCATACCATCACCTGCTGCTAAAATCGGAGTTCCAGCTGAGGCCGCAAAATCTGTTCCCTTATGCATTTTTGAATAACCAAGAATTGGGTGTCTTCTCATACCGAAGCCAGAGGAGACTCTTGCACCATTGATTGGGGTTCGAAGTAATGACTTACGAACACTATTACCCTTAGCGTCAAAATATTCCGGCTTCCCGCTAATTTTATGCATATAAATATCGATCGATTTATTACGCAAAGTGAGGGACGAGAATAAAACATTTCCATCTTTTATTTTTTTTCCATCCTCAGAATAAAAGCTTTCAACCAACATTTCGAACTTATCTCCGTCATGAATATCACGCTGGAAATCTACATCATAACCATAAAGGTTAATCATGTTCATCATCGAGGTTGAAGAAATTCCAGAGTTTACACCATCGACAAATAATCCTTGGCTTATTACTCCGGAATATCTGGAAATCTGACGCGATAAAACCGCTTTGACTTTTTTAGCCTCATATTCACCATCAGCTTTTCGTGAAATGATAACCTGCTCCTCCGCAGAAAGTAAAATTGCAATATTATCAACAATCGTTTGGCGCACTACGTTCTCGCCGCTTTCTTTATACTCGATTTTAACTCGATGTTTGATTGAAATTAAATCATTAGTGCTGATAAATTTTGGGTTAAAAACTTTTTTTGTAGCTGAAAAAATTGTGGCAGAATCTTCTTCCGATACTCCCAAATCCAACAAAATTTTAAGCATCGTGTCCCCAGACTTAACGTAATGATCAGCGCTTCTTTCTTCATCAATGTTAAAATTACCCTTGGTTGCAATGCTGACTTTGATTGGTGATATACGTTGTTTTTTTACCAGCTTTTCTTTGTGATTAACTACAACATCTTGCGCAAACTCAAAACCTTGGAACAGGATGAAGCTAACAATGATAGAAATCGCAACAGACTTAAAAAGGCGATGTTCTATCGCGCGATCAATCATAGCTATGAGCTTACTAACTCGATTTGTTTTTTCTTGCGATCCAGTAATTTTTTTCAAGATGATGGGGATGTTGTGTAAGGAGCCTCTGAAAAACTGTTTTTCAAAGGTTCCGTAAGAAATAAAGCACAATTGACGTGAGGACGGAACACTAATTTTTGCTTTTTTAAATGAGAATTATTTTTTTAGAAACTCACATACCCAACCAAATTCTTAGAACCAGGGTGAGTTCAATTTCCTAGCGCAACTTTACATCGTTGTTAACCTCAAAAGGTTTACAACAATTAAAGTGCGCAATCATGACCAAAAACTACACTCGGATTTCTCTTTGTGAACGAGAAATAATTTACAAACTCAACCTTGAGAAAAA
>CAMDJN010000028.1 GCA_945900795.1 Rickettsia typhi
CCAAATCACCAAAATTTATAAACTTACCCTGAAATTTACTAAAAATTAATCGAATTTGACTCAAAAAAATAACAAAATTTCTCAGTTTTTTGGGTTGTAAAAATTTTTGAGCTTGGGTTTTTTAGGAAGTTGGATTTGCAACGGCCCCATAAGATTGAGAGCGTGAAAGCATTGATCGCAGCTGGTGCCGATCCTTCTTTGAAAGATAATGCAGTGCTAGGCATGGCGCTACGAAGCGGTAAAGATGATATCGTAAGATGTCTTACCTCTCCCGAAAGAGGTGAAAAAAGAATAGATCCGGATAAAACTACCGCGCTTATGCGTGCCATAGAAAAAGGCAACATTGGCACCGTAAAGCTTTTGCTTGAAGTCGGAGCGACTCCAAACGTAAAAACGCATAATGGAACTGGATATACAGCCTTACATTGGGCCGCTTTTTTTGGAAAAGTTAAGGTGATTGAATTGCTAACTTCAGATGAAAGGGGTGACAAAAAATCTGATCACACTATTCGTGACAATTCTGGCAAAACACCATTGGATGTTGCCTTGGAACAAAATCAAACTGCCGCAGCAGCAATGTTAGAAACATTAAATAAACAACCATCCACAAACGTAATTCCCCTTCCAGCGAATAAAACAAAAAAACCTGCGAGTACATACAATCGGAGATGATCAACAAGGTGGCAATTAATCACGCCAACATCATGGGGCCGTCGCAAATCCAACTGCTGTTTAAAAGATTTTAAACAGGCTCTAAAAATTAGATTTTAACAATAAATTGTTCAATTTCGTCATCGAGCTCAAATGCCAAACATCTGACTCATTAGAGAATTTTTCTGGACTGAATCTTCTGTTAAAAACTATTGTTAAAGCTTGCATTTCATCATCAAACTCATCGCTCATATTCTTAACCAGGTAACCAAATTTTTTTAGCTTCTCTTTTGCTAGAAGAACAAAATTATTTTTATCCCCCATCTTTGCCAACGCATGATCTACAGAATTATTCAAGGTAATTTCTGAAAAAATTCCCACACCATTTTCTGCTAAAAACTTCCAATCAAAAAGATGAGAAGGATCTTGTTTGCGGTCTAGAAGACCTGTTTCACTGCTGTAGGCAATGTCAGAATGTCCGACAATATTTTGCGCTTCGATGTGATATTTTTTAATTAAATACTTACACAACTCTACTCCCGCTGACATTTGCACCGCTTCAAATCTTTTTTCAAAAGGTGAAGAATTAATAAATTCAACACCGATTGAACTTTTATTAAGCCCATCAATCCCACGCCAGAAACTTACTCCCGCATGGTAAGCCACATCATTTTCATCAACTAATTCAAAAATTTTTTCTGCCTCATCAATCAGAAAATGTGAACTAACTTGATGCTCACAAAGCTGCGCTATCGCGTGATCAACTGATTTAGCCTCAATGTGATGCAATACTAAAAAATCGATTTTTCTTGGTTCGGAAATCTTGTCAAAAAACTTTAAGAATTTTTTACTTTTATCGATCTGCATAAATCACGACCTCTTCTTTGACATTAAATTTTTCAAAAATAGCTTCCGAAACAACTTTGTTTGCGTGCTCTTATCTCTAGGACTCAACTCAATCTTTCTCAACAACAATTCAAGCTCAACATGGCTAAAAAAGACGCAACTAAAAATGTCGAAAAAAAATCTGTGGATGCTAAATCTCCTAAACAAACGATGAGTTCAAAAGATCTAGAAGCTCTCGCATTCCATGTCCAAGGACAGCCTGGAAAAGTTGCGATGCACGCAACTAAACCGCTCAACACCCAGCGTGATCTTGCGCTCGCTTACTCTCCTGGGGTTGCGATTCCATGTCTTGAAATTCAAAAAAATCCTGACCTCGCTTACGATTACACATCAAAAGGAAATTACGTCGCAGTTATTTCAAACGGCACGGCAGTTCTTGGGCTCGGCAATCTAGGAGCTTTAGCGGGAAAACCAGTAATGGAAGGAAAGTCAGTTTTATTCAAACGCTTTGCTGACATCGATTCAGTCGACATCGAAGTTGCAACCGAAGACACCGAAGAAT
Source organism: Rickettsia typhi (assembly GCA_945900795.1). Classification (GTDB taxonomy): domain Bacteria; phylum Pseudomonadota; class Alphaproteobacteria; order Rickettsiales; family UBA1997; genus UBA2645. The sequence goes on from CAMDJN010000028.1 coordinate 2,060, forward strand.
TCATCAATGCTGTAAAATATCTCGGACCAACTTGGGGTGGCATCAACCTTGAAGACATCAAGGCTCCGGAATGTTTTATCATCGAAAGCAGACTGCGCGAACTCATGGACATCCCAGTTTTTCACGATGATCAACATGGCACTGCTATCATCTCTGCCGCCGGCATTATCAACGCTTTGCACATTTCTGGTAAAAAATTCAAAGACATCAAAGTTATTGTTAATGGTGCTGGAGCCGCAGGAATCGCTTGTCTAGAGCTTCTTAAAGCAATGGGACTCCCGCATGAAAATGCTATTCTTTGCGACACTAAAGGCACGATTTACAAAGGTAGAACTGAAGGGATGAATCAGTGGAAATCCGCTCACGCAGTCAATACCAAAGCGCGCACTTTAGCTGAAGCGATGAAAGGTGCTGATGTGTTTTTGGGGCTTTCAGTTAAGGGTGCGGTGACGAAAGAAATGGTAAAATCGATGGCAAAAAATCCAGTGATTTTTGCCATGGCCAATCCTGATCCAGAAATTACCCCTGAAGAAGTTCATGCTACTCGCGATGATGCAATCGTTGCCACTGGTCGTTCTGACTATGAAAACCAAGTCAACAACGTAATGGGATTCCCTTACATTTTCCGCGGCGCGCTTGACGTTCGCGCTTCCACCATCAACGAAGAAATGAAAATCGCAGCGGCAAAAGCAATTGCTGAATTAGCCCGCGAACATGTTCCAGATGAGGTAATAAAGGCTTATGGTGGACGTGACATGAAATTCGGTCAGCATTACATTATCCCTACTCCATTCGATTCACGCTTGATCCACGTAGTTCCAATGGCTGTTGCAAAAGCTGCAGTTGAAACAGGTGTGGCTCGTAAGCCGATCAAAGATTGGGATGCTTACAAAAAACAACTTCAAGCGCGTCGCGATCCTACGGTTAACAGCCTTGGTAGAATTTTTGAACAACTAGAAAGATCACCTAAAAAAGTTATTTTTGCAGAAGGAGAACAGCCGGAAATCATCCGTGTTGCGGCTTTATGGCGCGACAATGGTTATGGGAAGCCGATTCTTGTTGGAAAAGAAAAGCGCATTTTGGAAAATATGAAAGAGGCAAATGTTGATCCAAAAGGAATCGAGATTTACAACGCCTCAATCTCAGAAGAGAACAGCAAATACACCGACTACCTTTACAAAAAACTTCAACGCAATGGAGTTCTACGTTCCGATTGTTCGCGCATGGTAAAAAACGATCGCAATATTTTTGCAGCGTCAATGCTTGCTTGTGGACATGGTGATGCGTTAGTTACTGGGTTTACACGAGGCTATCGAAAATCTCTTACCGATGTTTGGCAGGTGATCAAAAACAAAAAAGATCAGATCCTTCTTGGTGTTTCGATGGTGATTTCAAAAGGTAGAACCATTTTTATTTCTGACACGGCTTGTTCAGAAATCTCTTCCTCAGAACATCTTACTCGAATCGCAATTCAGACTGCAAGAAAAGTGCGTGACATGGGTTACGAACCTAGAGTTGCCTTTCTTTCATTTTCAAATTTTGGAAGTGCTTTGAAGACTGAATCTTCTCGCATCAAACATGCGGTGGAGTTACTTGATGGCATGAAGGCGGACCCGTCGACACGTAGCGCGGTAGACTTTGAATATGACGGAGAAATGACTGCTGACGTGGCGCTCAACATGGATAAAATGTCGCGCTACTCCTTCTGTCGCTTAACTGCTCCGGCCAATATTTTGATTTGTCCAGGACTGCACTCCGCTTCAATTGCAACTAAGCTTCTAGAAGAAATTGGCGATTGCACTGTAATAGGCCCAATCCTTGATGGTTTTGAAAAATCAGTACAAATCGTTACCATGCGTTCATCAATCAATGATATTCTCAACATGACTGCAATTGCAGCGGTTGGAGCTTCGTCAAAATAATTTAAAGGATTTACTATGTCAGGAGATATGGGTACCCCATCACACGATTCTCACATGGCAATGCAAATGGCTAGCGGATCGGGAGGGGTTAGCAGTGGAGCTGCCGTTGGAGGTGGCGATGGTTTAAGTCAGGTTATGTGTGCAACATCGATAGAAAATGGAATTGGACAAAATGGCCTAGATCAATTTATTCCCGCTGGAGATATGACCTCAACAATGGGCGGTGTGGGACAGAACGGACTACGAGATTTTGTCTCTCAAACGGGAGATGTGTGGGGACACATGGGAGAAGGAGGGTCTTCCTTTCCTCAGTCAACCGGAAGTGCTGGTATTAAGCATGATGGGGCATGGGCATTACAAACGGTAGCGCCTAACGAGCAATTGAATAAGCCAACCGCTGGGGCTACAATTGTTTCTCAAGGACAGGGGCAGGAACATTAGGAGTTCACCCTATTCTGTCCATCCCTGACATTAGAGATACTTGCTTCAACGAAGTTGAAATGAGTAAGTATCTCTTTCTTTTGATCCGGGATCCAAGTTCAGAACCGCATAACAGACATGGATCCGGGATAGTAAAAAATTCTAAGCCCCGCTTCTCGAAAATAAGAATTTCTAGTTTCGGGACGACGGGAATGTCGAAAAGATTCTAGACAGGCTTTAACACTTTTGTTGTAGCTAAAAGTAGCAGTTTGGCACCTCAAGTCACGCAGCATATTCCGGAAATAATTTTTTAAAACTTTTTAAAATGTTTCAATTCATTGCCAAAAAAATATTTGGCTCGGTTAACGAGCGTAGTATAAAAGCGCTCGATGCTGATATCGAAAAAATTAATATGCTTGAAGCGGAAATCTCAAAACTTTCTGATGATTCATTGATGGCGAAAACAGATGAATTTAAAAATCGTTTGAAGAATGGAGAATCTCTAGATTCATTGCTTCACGAAGCATTCGCCACTGTAAGAGAGGCGTCAAAACGTGTGTTAGGAATGCGACATTTTGATGTACAATTAGTTGGTGGAATTATCTTGCATCGCGGCAAGATTGCAGAAATGAAAACCGGTGAAGGGAAAACTTTAGTCGCAACACTTCCATGCTACCTTAACGCCTTAACGGGAGATAGTGTACATGTCGTAATCCCAAATGATTACCTCGCAAAGCGAGATTCTGAATGGATGGGGAAGGTTCATAGGTTTTTAGGGCTAACCGTTGGATGCTTGGTTCACGATCTATCAGATGAAGAAAGAAAAGTTGCTTACTCTTGTGACATCACCTACGCCACAAACAACGAGCTAGGTTTTGATTACCTGCGCGACAACATGAAATATTCAACAGAGTCGATGGTGCAGAGGATGAAAAACTTTGCCATTGTTGATGAGGTTGATTCGATCTTAATTGATGAAGCGCGCACACCTTTGATCATCTCAGGTCCTACGGAAGATAATTCAAAACTTTACGAAGAAATTAATCATCTAATTCCAAAACTTGGTAAAGATGACTATCAAATCGAAGAAAAAGAACGTGGAGTTTTTCTTACGGAATCAGGTGTCGAAACGATTGAGAAGATGTTAAAAAATTCTAAAAATATGCAGGAAGGCTCCTCGCTTTACGATCCTTCGCACATCTCTCTGGTGCATCACATCAATCAGGCTCTGAAGGCGCATAAAATTTTCAAAAATGAAATTGATTACATCACAAAAGATGGATCAATCGTCATCATCGATGAATTCACTGGCCGTATGCAAGAGGGTAGAAGATTTTCTGATGGGTTGCATCAAGCGCTTGAAGCCAAGGAGGGCGTTAGGGTTAGAAATGAAAATCAAACTTTGGCTTCAATCACTTTCCAAAATTATTTTCGTCTCTACAAAAAGATTGCCGGCATGACAGGTACTGCATCAACCGAAGCGGTAGAGTTTGAAGAAATTTATGGACTAAAAGTAGTTGAAATTCCTACTAACAGACTCGTTACAAGAATTGATGAAGATGACGAAATCTACAAATCAGAAGCTGGAAAATATGATGCGATCATCAAGTCAATCAAAGAAGCAAACGAGAAAAAGCAGCCAATTTTAGTTGGCACTATTAGCATCGAAAAATCCGAATATCTTTCCAAACTGCTAAAAAAACACGGTCTGATACATCATGTTTTAAATGCAAAATATCACGCACAAGAAGCTGAAATAATAGCTCAAGCTGGCGTTCCTGGGGCCATCACAATTGCAACCAACATGGCTGGTAGGGGAACAGACATCATGCTTGGCGGTAATTCTGAAATGATTGTCGAAAAGTTTTTAAAAGACGCTGAAGATAAAATCGACGCAGCAACTCTTGCAGAAAAAATTTCTCAAATCAAAGCCGGGGTTGAGGAGAGTAAAAAAATTGCTATTGCAGCGGGAGGTCTTTATGTGCTTGCAACCGAAAGGCATGAGAGTCGAAGAATAGATAATCAGCTTCGCGGCCGCTCCGGTCGTCAAGGTGATCCTGGAAAATCCAAATTTTATCTTTCACTTGAAGATGATCTAATGCGGATTTTTGGTTCAGAAAAATTGCAATCTATACTCACCTCTCTTGGTTTAAAAGATGATGAAGCAATCTTTCATCCATGGATTACAAAAACCCTAGCAGGCGCACAACGTAAGGTTGAGATGCGTAATTACGAAATTAGAAAAAATCTGCTAAAATATGATGACGTTGTTAATAAGCAAAGAAAGATCATCTTCTCCATGCGCTCCGATGTAATTGCGACAAAAGATATTTCGCAAAAAATTTCTACCTTCAGAAGTCAGATAAATGAAGATTTAGTCGCGACTGCGATTCCTAAAAATTCTTACTCAGACCAATGGAATATTGATCGTTTAGAAAAGGAGATTTTAAGAATTTATGGATTACGCATTGATCTAAAATCAGAGGCTGAAAAAGATGGTGTGACTGAAAGAGAAATTCTTGATACGATCGAAAGCGCCTCTGGTAAGATTTTTTCTGACAAAGAAGCTAGTTACGGAAGCGATTTATTGAGACATATCGAAAAACAAATTTTCTTGGTTACTCTTGATTCCGAATGGAAAGATCATTTGCTTTCCCTAGATAAACTCCGTCATGGTATTAACCTTAGAGCTTACGGACAAAAAGATCCGCTAATCGAATATAAAAAGGAAACCTTCAATCTTTTTGACGACATGCTTTACCGAATGGAAGAGCAAATTGTTAACCGTTTATCTTTTGTTCAAGTGACTGCTGATGCTGATGAGGATGACATCAATATCGTTCCAAAATCATCCACGCAAAAGATGTTTGAAACCAGAAATGATCCGGCGATGGCTGGTATTTCTTCCGCAACGGAAGGTCCGGCATTACCTAATGGTCGTAATTCTTCTCCATCAAACAAGGGATCTAATCAGCCGGTTAGGTTAAATATTAAAGCAGAAAACCGTAACTCAAGCGACCCTTCAAGCTGGGGCAATGTAGGCCGTAACGAGTCTTGTCCTTGTGGTAGTGGTAAGAAGTTTAAGCAATGTCATGGCTGATTTATAGAACCTCTAAAAAACCGTCTTTCATAGGTTCCTTTAATTTTAGGAATGTGTGATTTGTGCTGCATAATTAAATAAAATAACTCATGAAAACAAACGCAAATTCAATCCGCGTCGGAAATGTCATCGAATTCCAAAATCAACTTTGGTCAGTTTTAAAACGCGATCATGTGAAGCCTGGAAAGGGTGGGGCATACATTCAGATTGAAATGAAAAATATTGTAACTGGTACAAAAACCAATACTCGTTACAATTCTAGCGAAGATGTAGACGTGGCCTATGTCGAACAAAAACATTTTCAGTTTCAATATTTTGACCGTGACGAGTTGGCAGTGATGGATATGGAAAGTTTTGAGACAATCAATCTTAGCAAATCTTTAGTTGGAGATACTTTACCTTTTCTTCAGGAAGGCATGAATATTCGTGTTGAATATTGTAACGATAAGCCAATTTTTATCGCGTTACCAGAAACTGCGACTGTAGTTATTGCCCAAGCTGATGCAGTTGTAAAAGGTCAAACTGCGACCTCCTCATACAAGCCGGCAGTTCTAGAAAACGGCGTGCGCGTGATGGTTCCTCAATTCGTTGAATCTGGCGAAGAAATTATCATCAGAATTGAAGATTCTACCTATATCAGTCGCGCGAAACCAACAAAAATGTAATTTGAAAACTCATTCCAGACAGCGCATTTCTTTTCTTAAAATGAGTGGCGCAGGAAATGATTTTATTATTTTTGATGCTCGTAAATCTGAGCTGCCTAACAAGTCTAATTTGTTGGATAATAACTATAAATCCGCCTCCAGCCTATCTTCAGACCAAATCCAAAAAATTTCTAATCGCAAAAATATTGGTTCTGATCAATTACTAATTTTAAAAACCCCACCTTCTCCAGCTTCTTCAGATTGTGTGATGGAAATTTATAATTCGGATGGCTCAGTTTCCGGTGCCTGCGGCAATGCAACTCGTTGTGTTGCTTCAATTTTAATCGAAGAATCTGGCAAATCTGAAGTAAAAATTCAGACCCTTTACGGAATTTTAAAATGTTGGAAAAGCTCAGAAAATTTGATCTCAGTCGACATGGGTAAGCCAGAATTTTTTTGGGAAAAAATTCCTCTCGCAAAAGAAATTGATGCACAAAAAGTTTTGCTTCACGGTTTTGAATTTTCTTGCGCGAACTTTGGTAATCCTCACGCTGTAACATTCATTAACGAATCTCTAGATGAAAAAAGATTTTTTGAAATTGGACCGAAAGTTGAAAATGACTCGATCTTTCCTCAAAAAACCAATGTTGAATTTGCCAAAATTTTATCTGATGATTTGATTGAGGTTAGAGTCTGGGAAAGAGGTGTCGGAGAAACTTTAGCTTGCGGTTCTGGAGCTTGTGCCGTAGCGGTGTTAGCTATTAAAAATGGCTTGGTGAAAAGTAATAAAATTACTACAAGATTTAAGGGCGGAGATCTAGTGATTGAGTGGAGCGAAGTTAACTCTTCCGTTACGATGACAGGGGGATATCAAAAAATTTTTACAGGCGTGATTGATGAAAAGTTTTTTGAATAAAATTTTACTTTTTTTATTTTTATTTACCTCGTTATATCCTTGCTTCTCTAGCGCCCTATCTCCTGAAGATAAACTTTTTGATGATTCTCAAGAGCAGCGAGCAATGAAACTTTTTTTGCAAATAAGATGCTTAGTTTGTGACGGACAGGTTATTGAAAGTTCGGATACTGAATTTTCTTTTGAGATGCGAAGACTCGTTAGAGGTAAAATTGTTGAAGGAAAAACGGACGAAGAAATTAAGAAAGAATTGGTACAAGAATTTGGAGAGACAATCTTAGTTAATCCTCAATTTGGCAGTATCAGCGGTATCTTGCTCTGGATCGTTCCTCTTATTTTTGCTTTGACCTTGGCGCTTTTGACTTTAACCCCAATCTTAGGTTCAAAAAGATAAGATTTGAAAAATTAAATCACGGTCAAATTATCTCGATCCATTGTCTTTTCTTTTGGCGGAGTAGCTCAGTCGGGTTTTTGCGTTAAGAAATTGTCCTTGAAGGACGATTTTAGCAAAAACGGGTTCAGGAGCGGAAGCGACGCAAACCCAGGCGCAAGTCGTCTTTGAGCGAAGCGAAAAAAGCGACGAAGCGTTTTTTGCAGTTCATTAGTTTATTTTGGCGGAGTAGCTCAGTCGGTAGAGCAACGGGATCATAATCCGTGTGTCGGGGGTTCGATTCCCTTCTCCGCTACCATCCTCAAGTCATAGTTTAATTAACGAATGCAAAGCTCTCCATTCTCCAGTGCGAACATAGTTTTCATTAACGAGATTTACCAAAAATTTTTACAAAACCCAGATTCAATTGATAAATCTTGGGCAGATTTTTTTACAGCTAATCAAGAGGAAGTGAAATCAATCATTTCTGATTACCGAGGCCCATCATGGTCATCGCGCAAGCTCAAAGTAGTCGATGCTGAAGAGTTCGATATTTCCTCATTCGCAAAAAAAGAAGCAAAAGTTGAGAAAGGGGCAAAAGCATCCGTTCCCACTACGGTTACTGTTGGAAAGGATTTTAAAACCTACCTTAACAATTTGATCACTTCTTACAAAAGATTCGGACACTTAACTGCAAACCTTGATCCTCTAGGCTTAGCGCCGCAAGTAGTCGTAAAAGAAATCGATTACAGAAATCACAATATCGATAATTCTGATCTTGAAAAAGAAGTTGATCTAAACGGTCAATTGGGATTCAGAAAGGTCAAAATTTCTGATGTTTTAAATCATCTCAATCTCGTCTACACAAAAAATATCGGATCGGAATTCGAATATATTTACGATCACAAACAAAGAAATTGGCTCTCGCAAGAAATAGAAAAAACCTCACTTACAGACTTGAGTAAGGAAGAGAAAATAAAGATTCTCAAAGAGGTAATACGCACTGAAAGGTTTGAGCAATTTCTTCACAAAAGATTCCCGGGGGCAAAAAGATTTTCAGTTGAAGGTGGAAGTTCGTCAATAAACTCTGTTGAGAAAATTATTGATGTTGCAGCCAAAGGTGGTGTTAAAAAAATTGTCATTGGCATGGCTCATCGTGGGCGTTTAAACAGTCTTACTGGAGTTATGGGTAAGCCTTACAATCATATGATTGGTGAATTTAAAGGCACTCCAGGTATTCCGGAATCTGCCACAAAATCAGGTGATGTAAAATATCACATGGGATATTCTTCAACGCGTGAAATTGCAGGAAAAAAGATCGATCTTTCTTTAGCGTTCAACCCATCACATCTTGAAGCTGTGAATACCGTCGTTACTGGTAAGGTGCGTGCAATCCAGTCAATTTACAAAGACGAAGACAGGTCTCAAGCGATGGCGTTACTCATTCACGGTGATGCCGCTTTTGCCGGCCAAGGAGTAATCGCTGAAAGTTTGATGATGAATGGTGTAGAGGGCTACAATACTGGCGGTGTGATGCATTTAATCATCAATAACCAAATTGGTTTTACTGCAAATCCCAGTGATTCACGCAGCACGACATACGCTTCCGACTTAGCAAAATCAATCGAAGCACCAATATTCCACGTTAATGGAGATGATGTTGAAGCTGTGGTAAAAGTCTCCGACATTGCCATGCAGTACCGTCAAGTTTTTAAAAAAGATGTTGTGATTGATTTGATTTGTTACCGCAAATATGGTCACAATGAAGGTGACGAGCCACTTTACACGCAGCCAGTGATGTATTCTAAAATCAAAGACCATCCTACTTTAGAAGAAATTTATTCCAAAAAATTAATCGCAGAAAACGTAATTTCTGAAATCGAATATCAAAAAATAACATCTGATTTTGATGCGATGCTTTCTTCTGAATTTGACAAGTCAGTTGATTACAAACCAAAATCTGCAGATTGGCTAAAAGGTGATTGGAGTAAAGTTGAAGACGGAAATAATCAATTACCGAATACCGCAATTGATGCTAAAAATCTCAAAAGTCTGATCCAAAAAACTACCGAAATTCCAGCTGATTTTAAGGCAAATCCGAAAATAATTCGTCAGCTTGAAGCTAGAAAAAGTATGGTTGAATCCGGTAAGGATATCGATTGGGGATGTGGAGAAGCGCTAGCTTTTGCATCACTTCTCAATGAAGGTTTTCCAGTTAGAATTACCGGACAAGATGCCGGACGTGGTACATTTTCTCACCGCCATTCCATCATTCACGACGGAACAAATGGCATGCGTCATTCGATCTTTTCTTCCTTTTCAAATAAGGCTAAATACGAAGTTTATGACTCCATTCTTTCTGAATATGGAGTACTTGGTTTCGAGTATGGCTATTCGCTTTCGATGCCAAATGGTCTAACAATTTGGGAAGCTCAATTTGGTGATTTTGCAAATGGTGCGCAAATAATGTTCGATCAATTCATTGCTTCTTCTGAAGTGAAATGGTTAAGAAAATCTGGTCTCGTAATGTTATTGCCACATGGTTATGAAGGGCAGGGGCCCGAGCATTCCTCAGCGCGTTTAGAGCGTTATTTACAAGCCTGCGCTGATAACAATCTTCGCGTTTGTAACATCACAAATCCGGCGAATTTCTTTCATTCTTTACGTCGCCAAGTTCACGGCAAAGACCGCAAGCCGCTGGTTGTAATGTCTCCAAAATCGTTATTGCGTCACAAATTAGCGGTTTCAACGATTGACGAATTTTCTAGAACATCCTTCCTGCCATTGATTCCAGAGGTATCAAAAATTGAACCTGCAGAAAAAATTCGTCGTGCAGTTTTTTGTAGTGGAAAAATTTATTACGATTTGGTCGAAGCGCGTGAAGCTAAAAAAATCAACGACGTAGCTTTGATTAGACTTGAGCAGCTTTATCCGTTTCCAAAAGTAGAGCTAAAATCTGAGCTAGAAAAATACAAAAATGCGGAAGTTATTTGGTGCCAAGAAGAGCCTAAAAATATGGGCGCGTGGAAGTTTGTTGAAGAGTTAATCGAAGAAGTTTTGGTTGAGTTAAAACATAAATCGCAACGTGCAAAATATGTTGGACGTGTTGCCTGTGCCAGCACTGCTACCGGTTATTACCATGCAAGAGAGCAAAAGGCTTTGATTGATGAAGCGTTACGATAAGGCTTCTTAAAAATAGCAGATTCTAGGGAACCTCTAGTAAGTCCGTTTCTTCGGTGGAAAAGCCTGAACCTCATTGCTCATTGGTTTTAACACCACTTCACGAAAATCAGTTTTGATGTTGGCTTGGTTGTCGCACCAAATGATTGAGTGTTTCATCCAATTTTCATCGTCACGATCTTTAAAATCTTCTCTAGCATGAGCGCCGCGACTTTCTTTGCGATTCAGTGCGCCGGTAATGGTAACCAAAGCTTGAACGCGAAGATTGTCAAGCTCTAGAGCCTCAACTAAATCACTGTTCCAAACCAATCCGCGGTCAGAAATTTTTAAGTCGGAAAAGCTGTTAAAAATTTCACGCATCTTGTCTACTCCTTCCTTCAAAGTCTTCTCGGTTCTAAACACTGCGGCGTGATTCTGCATGCATTTTTGCATTTTGTCGCGCAGTTCAGCAGTAGATGATTTTCCGTCGGCATTTCTGATTTTGTCGAAGCGTGTAAGAGATTCTTCTCCAGCGTTAGTTTCAAAAGGATTTTGGTCGGAATTTGGCGTAACGATTTCAGCGGCGCGAATTGCAGCAGCGCGACCAAACACAACTAAATCAAGCAATGAGTTTGATCCTAAACGATTTGCTCCGTGAACCGAAACGCAAGCTGATTCACCAATTGCCATTAGGCCAGGCACGATTTCAGTTTTGCCATTTTTAACAGTTAAAACTTCTGCTTTGTAGTTGGTTGGAATTCCACCCATGTTGTAGTGAACGGTTGGAAGTACTGGAATTGGCTGCTTCGTAACATCAACGCCAGCAAAAATTTTGGCAGTTTCGGAAATTCCAGGAAGGCGTTCATGAAGAATTTTTGGATCGAGATGATTGAGGTGAAGGTAAATGTGGTCTTTGTTCGGGCCAACTCCACGACCTTCGACAATTTCCATTGTCATTGCGCGAGAAACGACGTCGCGTGAGGCGAGGTCTTTGGCGTTTGGAGCGTAGCGTTCCATGAATCGTTCGCCTTCAGAATTTACAAGGTAACCACCTTCGCCGCGAGCTCCTTCGGTGATTAAACATCCTGAGCCGTAAATGCCGGTTGGATGAAATTGTACAAATTCCATGTCTTGAAGTGGAAGACCAGCGCGAAGAATCATGGCATTGCCATCTCCGGTGCAAGTGTGAGCGGAGGTAGCAGAGAAGTAGGCGCGTCCGTAGCCTCCAGTTGCGAGAACCACGACTTGCGCCTTGAAGCGATGCATTGTTCCGTCAACCAAAGAAAGTGCTGTAATGCCACGACAGGCGCCGTTTTCCATGATTAGATCGAGCGCGAAATATTCGACAAAGAATTGCGCGTTGTGTTTGAGAGATTGTTGGTAAAGGGTGTGGAGAATAGCGTGTCCAGTTCGGTCAGCGGCGGCGCAAGTTCTTTGAGCCGGTCCACCATCGCCGAAATTTTTAGTCATTCCACCGAAAGGGCGTTGGTAAATTTTACCTTCCTTGGTGCGCGAGAATGGAACCCCGTAGTGCTCAAGCTCAATGATTGCAGCTGGAGCCTCTTTGCACATGTATTCAATTGCATCTTGATCTCCCAACCAGTCTGAACCTTTGACGGTGTCAAACATGTGCCAGCGCCAATCATCTTCGCCCATGTTTCCAAGTGCTGCAGAAATTCCACCTTGCGCTGCAACCGTGTGGGAGCGGGTTGGAAACACTTTTGTAACACATGCTGTGTTCAAACCTTTCTGCGCCATGCCGAAAGTTGCACGGAGACCTGCGCCTCCAGCACCTACAACAACAACATCAAATTCATGATCAATGACTTGGTAATTTGCTATTTTTTTTTCGGACATTTTTTAAGAATTAGTTTTTAGTAAATTTATTTATGGCTGTGTAGGCGTCTTAACTCAAAATACCGCCACCTCCCTCATGGCTATGATCTTGTTTAAGATTTTTTAATCTGGAAACGTAACCTTGTGAGTTAGGATTTTTTTGCATTTCTGATGACATCATTGAACTAACTTCTCCAGAATTCTTCAATGCTTTTTTCGCTTTTAGTCTTTTTCTTTTCTCATTCCAAACTACCGATCTCATCCCACTGGTGTTGAATGTATCAACCGACATTTTATCCACCTCTTCGGACCTGTCATCCCAGATATCTTTGCTGGAAATTTCTTTTTTTTCTTCCGCTTCGAGTCCTCCGGTTTCGATAGACAAATTTCTTTGCTGATTGTTTTTTGGAAAGATAAAACTTTTCAGTGTGTTGATGATCCCCCTTACTTCTTTTTTGACCTCTTGAGGTACATTGCTTTCTACCTCATTAACTTCTTCTTGCTCTTCCTGTTTATCAACGAAGCGCTGATCATCCTCTTCATCCGCAAGTCTCAACAGGCAGATTTTTTTGAGAGCTTCAGGGTAGATTTGATGCTCTTGTTCTAGAATTTTTACAGCAAGAGTTTCTCTCGTATCTTCTGCAAGAATATCAACTTCTGATTGCAAAATGATTGGGCCAGAATCCATTTCTTCGCGAACAAAGTGTACAGTGCACCCAGATTTTTTTGCGCCAGCTTTAATCGCATCACCAACCGCATCAGCACCTTTAAATTCAGGAAGAAGTGAGGGATGTATGTTAATAATTTGATCATGCCATTGGTTTACAAACCAAGGCGACAGTAAGCGCATAAAGCCTGCAAGGCAGATAATCTCTGCTCCGGATTTTTTTATTTCTTCATGAATTTGCCTGTCAAATTCTTCACGAGATTGTGGAAAGTTTTTATGATCAACAAAAGATGTTTTTATTCCTTCAGATCTTGCAAATTCAAGACCAACAGCATCTTTTTTATTTGATAAAGCTAAAACAATTTCAGAAGGAAAGTCAGCGTTTTTGCATGAATTAATCAAAGCTCGCATGTTACTGCCACGGCCGGAGATGAGAATTGCGACTTTGATTTTCTTTTTGTTCATCAGTGCGTTTTTATGGAGATAAGACGTCAGTCGTCAATGTGGTTTTTTTGTGAACGAGTTACACGTGTCGCTGCAGATTTTTGGAGAACGATTCTAAGTCCATCCAGCGTTAAGTCGGGTTCAAAGTGATTAATGAAATTTCTTAACGGATTATAAAAAATCTCAGCCAATCCACCAGTAATGATACGAATAGTTTCATTGCCAAGCTCCTTTTCAATTTTTGTAACCATCCCCTCGATCAAAGAAATATATCCGAAGTAAACACCTGAATTCATTGCCTCTATAGTGTTTTTACCGATTACATTTTTTTGCGGTTTGATTGTGATTTTTGGTAATTGTGCCGTCATGTCATGAAGAGCTTTTAGCGACAGATTTATACCGGGAGAGATTGCGCCTCCTAGATATTCTCCGTTTTTTCCAACCACATCAAAAGTGGTTGCGGTGCCAAAATCAATGATGATTAGATTCCCGCCAAACTTCTTAAAACCTGCAATGGCATTGATCAAGCGATCATGTCCGACTTCATTTTTATCATTCACTAAAATATCTATTCCAAGCTGAACATTCTTTTCTCCAACGATCAAAATTTTATCCGCAATCGCTTCATTAGTAAATTTTTCTACCGCTTCACGGATACGACCAGTGAGTGTTGGAACCACTGAAGCGATGATTGCGCTTTCGATTTTGAGGCAATCGATTTTGTTAGTGAGGAAGAGCTCAATAATGTCGACAGCATAATCATCGGCGGATTTTTTGGAATCGGTGAGTAACCGCCATTTATGACTCAGACGATCGTCCGTAAAGAGTCCGAGGACGATGTTAGTGTTGCCGATGTCGATGGTGAAGAGCATAAAAATGTTGGTGGATGTGGCGGTTATTTGTCAAATCATGAATCGGATGTTGTTGGTGGACGTTGTTAATTGCCGCCCCTTCCACCACCCGGGGAATGGGTTAATTGGCCAACGACTAATGCTCCTAATGCGTGGCCCGGCCGCTGTTCAGTTGTCGCTATGAATTGTTTATCAGAATCAGCGCGATTATTGCTTAGTATCGTACATCCTTCTGGTACGGTAAAGTGAGTAGTGCATCCTGGTCTATCAAGCTCTTCATCGTCGGGCTCTACTGCTAAATTATTTATTTCAGGTAAATTGTAATAGCTGACGTCGATATTTGTAGCATTTGGTGCCTCAATACGCTTTAATGCGTAACAATCAGTAGCATTAACCTCTCTTGCTGTTGTTCTTATAATTTCTATCGTAGGTGATTTATTGCACTCAGTGAGTTCAGCCTCTGGTCCTGTTTGTACAACTTCCCACAAGTTGGGGCATTCATTACATTTAACTCTTTTCGCAGAAGTTTCTAGTTTTTTGAGTGGGCTTCCGTTGCAACAGAATTCAACCAAACCTTCAATCGTGGTTAGACTTTTTGGTAGAAAAGAAACTTGTAGCGAGCTACAAATTTCTATATTTTGGAATGGTAGAGTTCCATCATTCTCAATAGTCATTTTTGCAAGCGCTGCCGCAGTTACTTCTTCAGCAAAGTCCCAGGCATTATTAGTTACTTCTCTAGCAGAATCGCGCGCATAGCCAGTTACTACCATATCTAAACCAGGATAGTTTTGATGTGCGCAATCGTCCCAGAATTTTGTTAATAAAGCAACATTTGGAAGAGGTTGGCCCCTTAGATCAAAGTTGGATAATATAAGAGTTGGGCCAAGTTCTGGATCAGATTTTATCAACTCCGTAAGAAATTGGCAAATTTGTGGAGTGTATTTTTCTACATACAATTTACGTTGCCCTTTGTTAGTATTTACAAAAGCTAAATCTTGTTCCAATTCGGACCGACGCCCAATAAATCCTTCAATGTCATTATTCATTAAATCTCCTGGTAAACGATAAACTCCTTTTTTAGCCGTTGGCTCAGTACCTGAGCCAGGTTGTTTACTCATAAATTTT